>JACNHM010000467.1:1421-2893 GCA_014383605.1 Chloroflexota bacterium | reverse complement strand
TTGATGTACCGCTGCGAGTGAGCCTCGCGCACGACGACGTTGCTGCGCGTTTCGCCCACGACGTGCACGAATTCGGTGGCGATTCCCAGGCCGTTGAGGCCGCGTTCCAGCATCTGGCCGGTGGCCCCGCCGACGAAGCCCATGGCCAGGGACTGCACGCCCAGCGCCTGCAGCGCCCGCGAGACGTTGAACCCTTTGCCGCCCCAATCGAGTTGCACCGCCGTGGCCCGCGTCACTTCGTCGAAGAGGATACGCGGCACGGTCAGCGTGCGGTCCAGCACGGGGTTGGGAGTCACGGTGACGATCACGATCGCGCCTCCGCCCCGCGGCGCACCAGAGCCTCAAACAGCAGCATCATGATGACCGCGGTGATGACCAGGAGAGGGCCGATGATCTCCAGGCCCAGCCTCTCCGCCAGGACGCCGGCCAGGCCCGGCAGGACAGCGATGCCCATGCTGCCGGCGGCGACCTGAAACCCGATGGCATTGGCGGCGTGGGCCGCGCCCATCCACCGCGGCGTGCTGGAGATCATGGAAGGGAAGAGCAAGGCCACTCCGAAACCTATCACAGCCAGGCCCAGGAAGCTGACAAGCTCACTCACGTTCCACCAGATCAGCGCGGACCCCGCCACGATGCCCAACATGCACAGACGCAGCAATCTGTCCACACCGATCCGATCGGCCACACTGCCCAAAATCAGGCGCGCCACCGTGAGGCTGGCCCAGTAGATGCTGAGCCAGAGGCTGGCCGTGGTGGTGGCCACGGAACGTCCCTCGGTGAAGAGGGTGTAGGACCACTGCCCGGCCACGAACTCGACCCCTGTGTGCAGCATGAACAGGACGATGCCCAGCCAGACGACGGGCAGCCGCAGCGAGTCCAGGCTGCGCGCGTTGGCGGCTGGCCTATGGACGTTCGCCCCCACTGCTGCTGGTTCAGCGGACTGCCACTGCTTGCGCGTGAGGCCGTAGACAGCGGCCAGTACCACTTCCAAAACCACAACGAACACGTAGCCCCAGCGCCACGACTGTCCGGCGTTGAGCATAGCGGTCATGATCATGGGGCCAAAGGCGACGCCGAGACCAAAGAAAGCATGGAGCCAGTTCATGTGCCTGGTTTCGTAGTTCTGAGCGACAAACGTGTTCAAGCCGGCGTCCACGAGGCCGTTGCCCAATCCCAGCAGCAGCCCGAAGGCCACCATGATCCGCCAGCTCGGGGCCACGATATACCCCAGCGCTCCCGCTCCAATCAAGATGCTGCTGATCATCAGCAGAGGGGCAGCGCCAAAACGGGTGATGAGCCGCCCGCTGTTGAAGCTGGACAGGATATAGCCGATGGTCACCGTGGTCAGCAGCGTCCCCAGCTCATCCAGGGAGAGGCCAAATGATTGTCGAATGGAGGGCCAGGCCACGCCCAGCAGTCCATTGGGCAGGCCCAAAAGGATGTAGCTGGCAAAGGCAATGGCCAGGAGCAGG
>JACNHM010000467.1:0-1202 GCA_014383605.1 Chloroflexota bacterium | reverse complement strand
GTAGCGTTGCCGCACCAGGGCGGCCAACGGCTGGTCCGCGGCGATGCCGCTCACGCCGGCCAGCACAGCGTCGAAGCCTTTGGCAGCGAGGCGCTGCTGCAGCGCCACCGCCAGCGGGTCATCACCATCGTCGAAGCAGTAGCCGGCGGCGATGCCCCAGCTCAGCGCCTGCGGCGTCACGCCCGCCTGCTCGGCCAGCCGCGCCGCGCCCACCAGCCGGTCCTCGGGGCCGAGCTTGCGCAGCGGGTCGCGGGCCAGCCGGAACACCGTATCGCCCAGGGCGCGGTTGCCGAAGCGGCGCACGATGTCGGCGGCGTGCGCTTCCAGCCAGACCTCGTCCACGCCGTGCACGGCGACGATGCCCGCCCTGGACTCGGCCAGCGCGTCGTGCACCAGGAGCCTGATGACTTCATCCCCCAGCGCCTGGTAGGCATACTCGTGGCCGCGCCGGTAGCCCAGGTAGCCGAGCATGGCATGACCACAGTTGTGGATGTAGAGCTTGCTGGCCGTGTAGGCCGCGAAGTTGTCCATGGGCTCCAGGCCCACGATCTCGGGGATAGGGCCGACGAAGCCACGGCGATCCACGGGCAGTTTCTTGTACGGCTCGACGACGATGAGGCTGGGGTCACGCGCCCGCATCTCCTCCGTGGGCGGCGGCACCATGCGGGCGATGACCGTGTCCACGAAGCCGACACGCTGCGGCAAAGTGCTCTGATAGGCCGCAGGCAGATGCTCGCTCACCATGCGGCGGAAGGTGGCCGCAGCGTCCTTTAGGTTCTCGCAAACGATGATGTTCAAGGGGTTCAAGGTTGCAGGTTGCAAGGTTTCAGGTTCGGAAGCTAGTGGGACAGCCTCGGCAACCTGGAACCCGGAACTCGGAACCCCAAACCGCTGCGCGATGCCTGCGGCCACCAAAGGGGCGATGTGCGGCAGCGCGCGCACGCCGACGGCGGTGGCGGCGATGTTGGCTGCGGCCAGCGCCTGGGCCACGGCCTCCGTGTCGCCGGCGTGCAGCGCCCGCACCGGCGAGACGCTCACTTCTTCGGCTTGTTCGTTGTCCACCAGCCGGATGGTGTAGGCGCGGCGGTCGTTCAGCGCGGCGATGAGCGGCTCGTCCACGTCCACGAAAACCACCTCGTAGCCCGACTCGGAGAAGAGCTGGCCCAGGAAGCCGCGCCCGACGTTGCCGGCGCCGAAGATGA
>JACNHM010000076.1 GCA_014383605.1 Chloroflexota bacterium | reverse complement strand
GCAAAAAGCGCTCCTCGCAATGACACGATTGGGGAACTTATTTATTTACAGGCCCTTAGCCCAAGGCGACGAAAGACGAAGGACGGATTCGTCGTTGGTCTTTTGTCCTTCGTCAGACCTCGTAACTTCTGTTGGGTTTCACTACATCCGTGTTGACATGGTCCAACGACGACTACTGGGCATCTTCGCCCATCCGGATGACGAATCCTTCGGGCCTGGCGGCACGCTGGCCAGGTATGCGCGGGAGGGCGTCGAAGTGCACGTGTGCATCGTGACCGACGGCGCCAGCGGCTCGACCGTGCCGGACGTGGTGTCGCCCGATGCGACGCGCTCACTGGCCGACCTGCGGCGGCAGGAGCTGGCCTGCGCCTGTCAGGTGCTGGGCGTGCACTTGCACACGATGGGCTACCGCGACAGTGGCATGGAAGGCGCGCCGGACAACAAGCATCCGGCCAGCCTCTATCAGGCCGACCTGGACGACGTGGCGCGCGGCCTGGTGCGCGTCATTCGCCAGACGCGCCCGCACGTGGTCATCACCCACGACCCCACGGGCGGCTACTTCCACCCTGACCACGTCCGGGTCAACCACGCGGTGCGCCGCGCCTGGCGCAAGGCGGCAGGCGATGCCGACGCCTGCCCCTTGCGGCGCGCTGAGGGCTACGCGCCGTGGCTGCCGGCGCGGCTTTACTACGCGGTCGTCGCCCGCTCCTCGCTGCGGTGGTACGTCTGGCTTCTGCGCCTGCGGGGCCAGGACCCGCGCCACTACGGGCGGCAGGGCGACGTTGACCTGACGCGGGTGGGCGTGCCGGATCGGATGATCCACGTGCGGCTGGACGTGGAACCGTATGTGGCGATCAAGCAGGAAGCGGGGGCCTGTCACCAGAGCCAGGGCGGGGGCAGCGCGCGCTGGCGGGCGTTGCCGGCATGGCTGAGCCGCCGCGCCATGCGGCACGAGCACTTCGTGCAGGCCTATCCGGAGGGTGGTCGCCAGCACGGCGACCTTTTCGAAGGGTTCGACTTTGCAGACGAATGACGAACGACCGATTGTGAAGATGAGAGGAGAAGATACCCCCTTCGTTTGTGAGGCGCTTCTGCAGGAGGCGACGGATGGCACGGTGCGCTGCCTGACCTGCGAGCGACGGTGCGTGCTGGCGGAGGGTCAGACCGGCTGGTGCCGCACGCGCCGGAACGTGGAAGGGCGGCTGTACACGCTGACCTACGGCGCGGTGTCCTCCCTTTCCGCCAACCCCATCGAGAAGAAGCCCCTCTACCACTTCCACCCCGGCACGGTCGCTCTGACCGCGGGCAGTTGGGGGTGCAATTTCGACTGCCCCTGGTGCCAGAACGCCGACATCAGCAAGTCGCCCCCGGCCGGCGGTCGGTTCATGACGCCCGAACAGTTTGTGGCCGAGGCGGTGTGGCATGGCTGTCAGGGCACCTCCATCAGCCTCAACGAGCCGACCCTGTCTCTGGAGTGGTCTTTGGCGATCTTCCGGCTGGCCCGCGCCCGCGGCCTGTACAACACCTACGTCACTAACGGCTACATGACGGCCAGGGCGCTGGCGCTGCTCGTCGAGGCGGGGCTGGACGCGGCGAACGTGGACGTGAAGGGCGACGGGGGGGGCGTGCGCCACTACTGCGGTGCCGACGTGGAGGCGGTCTGGCGCAACTGTCGGTTGGCGAAGGCCGCGGGTGTGTGGCTGGAGATCACCACGTTGGTCATTCCCGGCGTAAACGACGACGAGGCCTCGTTGCGGGGGATCGCCGCTCGTATCGTGGAGGAGTTGGGGGCGGAGACGCCCTGGCATGTCAGCGGGTACTATCCGGCCTACCGCTTCACGGCGCCGCCCACGCCGGTGCGGACGCTGGAGCAGGCGCGGGCCATCGGGCAAGCGGCAGGGCTGGACTACGTCTACGTGGGCAATGTGTTGGGGCACCCCGGCGAGAACACCACCTGCCCGCAGTGCGGCCGGCTGTTGGTGGAGCGCTTTGGGCTGCGGGTGCGGCGCTGTGACATCGTCGGTGGTCGCTGTCCGGATTGTGGGCGGCGCATTGCCGGGGTGGGCTGGCCGGGGAAGCGCGACGCGACGCCCCGGAGACTGGGCTGAATGTGGAGATCAGTTTCCAGCGGTTGTTGTTGATAATAATTCTTTTAGGTGACTTTCGGGTGTTGGAAGCGTCTAGGAGGGTAGGTGTTGATGTTGTTGGTACGGGGCAGTCATTGCTTGCGGCAAGACATCAAGGCAGTGATCACGTGCTGGTGACGCGGGGGGATAGGGGTAAACCACGAAGGACACAAAGGACACCAAGTTTCAGTAGACCCAAGTTTGCTCCTACCGGGCTGCCAAGTCCGGCAGAAAGGCGGTGGACTTGGCAATTGTGACATTTGTCCAACTTGTGGTAGAGTAAGGATAGAGATTCTCGAATCACAAGGAGGACAAAAATGGATCAACAAGCCATCGACAGACTGACCACGAAAAATGAGTGGCAAACGCTCCAGATGGAGCTACAAAACTACCGTCTATCTCCTATCGAGGCTAAAGCCGTTGCGCAGCGGCTCCGGCAATACCTCGATGAACATCATCCTGATCGTCTGGACGAAGGCCAAATCTTCTACTCAGCCGTAGCTTTCTCCGAGCCTGCTGGCAAACCCTTGAAAGAATGCCGGTTGGTGCGGATCAAGCTCACTCTCTATGCCCCCGAGGACTTAAAGTATTTGAAGAAAGGGCAAGGCGGAACACCGAAGCTGCGGAGGACTCGTCTCTTCCGCCTCGTTTTCGAGGCTGTAGACCAAGGAGCTCGTCTCGCCCAGGAAGATTTTGTGCGACTGTTGGGCATCTCGCGGCGCTCGGTGGTGCGCATCATCGCCGAGTATGACGAGCAGGGCGTATTCATTCCCA
>JACNHM010000373.1 GCA_014383605.1 Chloroflexota bacterium | reverse complement strand
GATTGAGGCTCCATAAGAGCACCTCCTCCCGACGATACCAGCCGCGTAGCCGCAGCGAGTTGGCCACCGCTCTGCTGCTCTGGGCCGATTGAGGAGACGATAGACGCATCCTACATCCAGGCGCGGCGGCGCATCCACAAGTACATGCCCGCCGGCAGCAGGACCATGGTAGCCAATAGGAGCAGAAAGGCCATGCGGCCTGTCCAGGCTTCCAGCGACAGGACAGGCTGGAAGAAGTTCATGCCAAAAAACCCGGTCAGGAAGGAGACAGGCATGAACAACGTGGTGATGAGCGTCAGGGTCTTCATCACCTCGTTCATCCGATTGCTGATCACCAACAGGTAGGTATCCAGCGCGCCGCCCAACAGGTCACGCAGGCTCTCGGTGATGTCGTGCAAGCGGACGAGGTGATCGTACACGTCCCGAAAGAAGACGCGGTCCTCCTCGCCAATGATGGCGTAATCGCCACGTGCCAGTTTGTTGAGCACCTCGCGTTGGGGGGCGATCATACGCCGCAAACGGAGTAGGCCACGCTTGAGGGTGAAGATGCGTTCGAGCAAGGAAGGGCCAGGGCTATCGAAGATCTGATCTTCAATCTGGTCAATAGTCTCGTCCATGCCTTCGACCACCGGCATGTAGTCGGCCACTAACTCGTCAGCCAGTTGGTACAGCAGACGCGCCGCCCCTCGCTGCAAGTGTCGTTCGTCCCGTTGGCAGGCCGCCCACACGCGATCCACCGCACTGATGGGCCGTGTCCGATAGGTAACCAGGTAGTTGGAACCCAAGAACACGTCCAGTTCCAGCGTGTGCAGTGGCTCGACACCGTGGACATCAAAGACAACGGCGTGGAGGACGAGGTAAATGTATGCCCCCCAGTCATCCACCTTGGGGACGTGCGTCTCCTCCAGGGCGTCATCCACGGCCAAGGGATGGAAGCCAAACGTGTCATGCAGGATGGGGGCACAGGCCGCGGGCGGTTCGCCCATCAGATCTACCCACAGCAGGCCATGCGCGTCCTGCAACACAGCAGCGAATTGGTCGGGGCGAACGTTGGCACGCACCTGCCCGTCGTGTGCGCGATACAGGGAGCGGATCATGTCACCTCCTCCGAGCCTGCGGATCTCTGCTCCATCCGGACGTCGAACCGGGGCACTTCGACGATCTGAAGAGTGGCGGAGGCGATGGCCACGCGGCCTTCTGTCTTCTCGAACTCTTCCAGGATGCGCGTGAAGAGGCGATCCTTTGTGGCCCGGCGCTTTTTGTAGTCCACAACGTAGCGGATGGTGAATTCCAGCCAATTGTCGTTGGCGACCAGAGTCACGGCGGGCTCAGTCCTTGCCTCTTCCACCATGAACTTCTTGATCACCCGCTCCCAGGCAGCCCTGGCTTCGACAGCGTAGTCCCGCACGACTTCATTGACGACTCGTTCGAGGATCTCCCGCGCCAGCCGGTGATCGCATCCATACTTGACGGGCACGGTGATCTCGTCCCACAGGAAGGGGAAGTCGGCAGAGTAGTTGAACACCGGCTCCTTGAACACGAAGCTGTTGGCGATGCGCACGATGCGCCCGTTGTAGTTGTCGCCTCTCACCCACTGGCCGCATTCCATGAGCGTGGTGCGCAGGACGCCAATGTCAAGCACATCGCCCATGATGCCGCCCAATTGCACACGATCTCCCTTGCGGTAGAAATTGCCGAAGGACACGGCCACCCAGCCGGCAACGCTGGCGATGACTTCTTGCAGGGCGAGGGCGATTCCGGCACCGGCAACACCGAAGGCGACCGTCAGGCCGCCGAGTTGATCGCTGAAAACGGTGGCCAGAAACAGAACGCCCGCCAGGTAGCCCATGAAGGTGACAAACTTGCGGACACGGTAGCGTGTGTCAGAGTCTTTGACATAGCGAGCCAGAGATCGCTGAAGGAAGCGTCTCAGGGCAGTGATGGCCACCACGCCCACAATGGCGGCCACGATTTTGCCCACCAGGGGATCGAAAAGCCAGCGTCGGAAAACGTCTTCCATGGGCATGGATTAATCCTCCAACTGTTCCTTTGTTCCTTCTCTCAACCAACCAGCTCAATGCCCGCCTCTACCAGGCGCTCCTGCACCAGCGCCAGCAGGCGGGGACGCATCTCGGCGGCCTGGCCGAAGCGGGCCTGGGCCAGCAGCGTCAATTCCGTCTGCTGTCCGATCAGACCCGACTCGCTGATCACTTGCCACGGCTCTAAGAGATTCGGGAGCAGAACAACGGCTTCCTGCCCCAGTTCTTCCAAGAGTGGCAGGGCGCGGCTCAGGTCAGCGGCGGCGACCTTGAGCGTGATGTTGGCGGTGGAAAAGCGGCCGCGGCTGAAGTTGCGCACCATGCGCACCTCGCCGTTGGGCACGATGTAGAGCTCCCCCGTGGGGGCACGCATCCAGGTGGTGCGCAGGTTCACGGCTTCGATGACACCCTCCACGCCCAGCATCTCCACCTTCTCGCCCACGGCAAAGGTATCTTCGAAGATGAGGTTGACGCCGGCCAACACATCACTGATGAGAGGCCGGACACCCAGGCCGAAGGCGGCGCTGAAGAGACCCACCATCCAGACCAGGGCCGTCACATCCACGAACTGGCCCAGGCTGGCCAGGGTGGCCGCGGTGAAGGCCAGCACGCTGATGGCGCTGGCGAACAGGCCGCGCAGAGTCTCGCGGCGCTCCGGGCGCGGCCGGCGGGTTTGGGGAGTGAAGCGGCTCAGCCGCACCAGACGGCGGGCCAGGCGATGGGACAGGAGATGAACCAGCCAGGCCAGCGCGTAGAAGCCCGCAATGCGCAGCAGATAGCTCCACCAGGCAGAAGCAGTGAACAACGCCAGCAGTTGCTCAGCAATCCTGTTCATGACGCCGGCACCGAAGTTGCTAGAATTCGAAGCTGTAGATGATGGCGTTAGCCACGGGACGGAACACCCATTTCTGGTCCACCGGGTAGTAACAGGCCACCATGTAGATCTTGCCCAGCGGCCCCTGGAAGAAGCCGCTCATCTCCTCGATCCTGGGGCTGGGGCCTTCGGCGAGCACACGCACGCCGACGATTCCTTCCAGGGGGATGTCATTGGTGAGATCTATGTCGTCAACCTGTGCCGCCAGCCATTCCTTCAGCGGCAGCCGCTCATAGTTCTGGTAGACGTGTGTCTCCACCACCATGGCCCGCTCCATGAACTCCAGCCGGCTCGTCATGTCCGTCGGATCCTGGCTGCTGATGGAAATCCCCTCCTCAGTGGGGTTGAAACGGAACCAGCGGCGGGGATGGGAGATGGCGTAGCCATAGACGGTATTGCGATAAGCGGCGAGCTCCGGGTCGAACCAGCGCCAGGTGGCCAGGAGGTTCTCCCAGGCGGGGAGGCAGACGTCGCCGGCATCCGTGGCATAGTCCAGGGTCAGCGTGAACAGACGCTCATCGTGTTGGACATAGCCCCACTCGCTGTCGAAGGGGCCTTCACCGCCGCGCCGTACGTGCAGCGCTGGCTCTCCCCCCAGTTCGAACTGCTGCACATCAGCGAAGCTGCGTGGCAGTTGGGCCGCCAACATCTCAAAGGTAAAACCGTAGATGTTGGGCGAGGCGTTGACCTCGATGAGGCAGCCTGCGGCGCGCATGCTGTTGCGGTTGTGGGCGCCGGGACTGAGGTTGCTGAAGCTGACCAGAAGAGGACGGTTGCCAAAGCCCGTGTACCAGTCTGTCGGGTACTGCAGCCAGTAGCCGAAGGTCACATTGACGTAGTGTCCAGGCTTGCCCAGGGGGAGATCGCGGATGCTTATCCGCTTGTCGTCGGGGCGTGGCGTGAAGGTCGGCTCCACCTGAATCACCGGTTTCCAGCGTGGGGTCATGGCCGCGACTGGCTCCGGCGTAGGCGTGGCCGTGGGCACAGGCGTCGGAGTGGCCGTGGGCAGGGCCGCCGGCGAAGGCGTCGCCGTAGGCGGTGTCACCGTGATCACAGCCTCGGGCGTGGCCGTGGGCTCAACCGTAGGAACAGCGGTTGGCGTGGGCGCGCGGCAGGCGCTGAGGAACACGGCTAACAAGAACACAGACAGGATGCACGTACGTCTCATTGTATAAACCTTCCAGGAAGCATTGGTACGTGGATTATAGCACAGAACTGGTCTTTTCCCAACTCGTGGATTTACGGTGATCGTTGGAGAGCGTAGGCAGAGGCAACACGTCGTTGGCAGCGGAAGAGCGGAAAGATCAGAACATCGTCCACGTGCCATCGGCAAAGAGGGCAAAGCACACGTTGCCGTTCCACAGCAGCCAACCGCCGGCGAACTGCTGCTTTGCCCCGGTGAAGATGGTCTCATTGGAGGCCGATAGTCCACGACAGCTCTCGGACCACGGGGGCAGGTTGGCCAGCCAGCCGTGCCGTCCGCTGGCCAGGAAGCAAGGCTCCGAAAGGGGCCAGGAAGGCCGGGTCATGAGCACCACGGTGGGCAGCGGGGGCTGCGTGCTCGCCGGCGGACATGCGGCCGGCTTCAGGGCTGACGGAGACGGGGTGAACGGCGACGCGGACGTGGGCGTCGGCGCCGGTGTGGGCGGCGGGGGGCCAGGCGTCGCCGTGGGCGGCGAGCTGGTGGGGGTGACGAACAGGGCTTCCGCTGGCAGGCCCGAGCCGTCGGCGACAAAGGCCCAGCGGGCACCATGCTCCTCCAACACGACAAACAGGCTTTCTTCCTGGATCCAGAGGGAGTGCACGTTGCAGCAGAGGTAGACCTCGGTGCCGTTGATCGGTATGGCGGCTTCCACGGCGCAGCCCAGGCGGGGCCAGACCTGGTCGTTGCGCCACACATCGTAGAGCCCACCCAGAGGAACGTGGGGGCAATGGGACGGCTGGGTGTCGAGAACCACATCAAACGCCGGAGGGGCCACGGTCGGCGTGGGCAGCAGCAAGGCACAGCCGCTGGCCAGGACGGCCAGCAGGGACAGCAAAAGTGGGCGATGTGAAATGGTCGCCATGGGATCTCTAGCGTCTCAGGTGATAGGGGACGTCTATGATCGCCCGTTGAAAGCCCAGACGGCGGCGGCGATAGAGCAGCGCGGCCTTGATGAGCCAGGCCATCTGATTGTGCAGCAGGCCATGCCACCATCTGGCCGGGACAAACTCGGGCAACACCACCGTGGCGAGTTGGCCGTCGTCGTGCTGCTGATCGGTCTCGTCGAGGAAATCCAGAAGTGGCCCGATGGTAGAGCGATAAGGCGACGACAGAACCACCAGTGGAATGCCGGGCCACCAGCGCTGCCATTTCTCACGGATGGCCTCACCAGCCCCTGGCTCCAACTCGATGTACACCGCCGTCACATCTTCGGAGATGGATTGGGCATAAGCCACAGCGTCAACGATGCCGCGGTGGACACCAGAGAGGGGAATCACCACCCGCGGAGGTGGGGCAGGCGCGATGGATGGGGACATCCCCTGCATCGAGAGTTGCTCGGCGACCTCCCGGTAGTGGGCGCGTATGCGGAGAAAGGTGAGCACCAGCAGGGGGATCAACAGGACGGTGATCCAGGCTCCCTGGGCGAACTTGGTGAAACCCATGACGATGACGGTCATGCCCGTAGCCAGCGCTCCGGCGCTGTTAAGGACCGCCTTCAGCCACCATCCACCATCCCGGTTGCGCCACCAGTGCACGACCATGCCGGCCTGAGAGAGAGTGAAGGCCAGAAACACTCCCACGGCAAACAGGGGGATCAGGGCATGGCTATCACCGTCAAAGGCAATGATCAACAGGCCAGTCGCCCCGACCAGAAACACAATGCCATTGGCAAACACCAGCCGATCTCCCAGGCTCGTGAGCTGCCTGGGGAGGAATCCGTCCCCGGCCAGAATCGCTGCAAGGCGGGGGAAGCCTGCGAAACTGGTGTTGGCCGCTACGACCAGGATGAGCATCGTACTGACCTGGATCAGCACATAGGCAGGCCCTGCGCCCAACAACTGCCGCGCCAGGGCGGAGAGAATGGTTTCTTGCGGTCGCGCCACGACAGCCAGACCCTGCGTTAGCCCCGTACTGCCCAGGAACAGGAGGGCCATGAGAAGGGCCATGACCAACAGCGTCCGTCCGGCGTTTCTGGACTCGGGTGGGCGGAAGGCTGGCACTCCGTTGCTGATAGCTTCGATGCCAGTCAACGCCGTGCAGCCGGCCGAGAACGTGCGCAGGATCAGCAGTGCCGTCAAAGGCTCACCCGGCAGCGGAGCAGCAGCCGCCAACTGCGGCCTATGAATCAACAGACGCACCACACCATAGCCCAGCAAGGGTAGATAGGTGAACAGGAAGAGGTAGACCGGAAGGGCCATCAAGGTGCCCGACTCGCGCAGGCCCCGCAGATTGAGCAGAGCGATGACCGCCAGCAGCGCAAGCGAGGCAATGACACGATGGGGCCAGAAGAAAGGAAACGCCGAGGCGATCGCTTCCACGCCAGCCGTGAGACTCACCGCGGCAGTCAGCAGGTAGCCTATCAGGAGTGCCGCCCCGGCAATCAGCCCGGGCAGGGTGCCCAGGTTCTCGCGGGCCACAACGTAGGAACCGCCGCCGGAAGGGTAGCCGTGGATGGTCTGGAAGTAGGACAGGGCAACGAGAACCAGCAATCCCGTGATAGCGAGGCCAATAGGGAAGAAAAGAGAAAGCCCGGCGCTGCCGGCGACAACCAATCCCAGATAGATTTCCTGGTTGGCATAGGCAATGGAGGAGAGGGCGTCCGGCGAAAAGGCGGCCAGGGCGCGTATCTTGTTCAACCGCTCTTCGGCCAGCCGGTAGGTAGGCAACGGAGACCCCAGCAACAGGTGTTTGATTCTGTTCAGCATCTCATAACCCTCAACACAACAATCCGGGTAACTACCAGACTGCTCGGCCTGGATGTCAAGTCCAGGCCCAAAACAGCCTGATTCGGCTGGTATCTGGCCAGCCAGGCCGCCGGACATGGCTGTCCGGCGGGAGCCTGTAGTTACCAATCCGGGCCAGAAGCCCTTTAGCGCTGCAAATGATAAGGCACGTCAATGATCACGCGGTCCTTGCCGGTCTGCCCTCGCCGGTAGAGCAAGACCCGCTTGATGAGCCGCGCCGTCTGGTTATGCAGCAGTTCGTGCCACCTGCGGGAGGGAACGAACTCAGGCAACACGACCACGGCCAGGCCCCGCTCTGGCTCGCGCTGATCCGCTTCGTCCAGGTAGTCCAGCAGCGGCCCCAGTGTCGAGCGATAGGGCGATTCCAGCACCACCAGCGGCACACGGTGTCCCCACAGCGACCACTTCTCGCGCACACGGTCCGTCTCCTGAGGCTCCACGTCCACCACGACCGCCGTCACATCTCTCGACAACGAGCGGGCAAAGCGGAGAGCCGCCAGCGTTCCCCTGTGCACACCAGACACAAGCACGACCACTTTGTGCCACTTGTCGGAGGCCATGTCCACCCACTTCTCGGGGCGCAATCCTTCCAACGACAGTTGCTCGGCCAGGGTGAGGTAGTGACGCTCGATGATGTGGAATATCCAGACGAAGAGGGGGATCAACAGGATGACCACCCAGGCGCCGTGGATGAACTTGGTGGCGACGATGATCAGGAGCACGACGCCAGTCGTCGCCGCGCCCAAACCATTGAAGGCCATCTTCCACGGCCAGCCTCGCCCACGCTCCTTGAGCCAATGACGCACCATGCCGGCCTGGGATAGCGTGAACGAGAGGAAGACGCCCACCGCGTACAGGGGGATGAGCCGGTGGGTCTGCCCGCCAAAGATGACCACGAGACCGGAGGCCAGCACAGCCAGGGTGATGATGCCGTTGGCGAACACCAGACGGTCGCCCAGGTGGGTCAGTTGGCGGGGCAGGTAGCGGTCGCGAGCCAGGATGGCCGACAGCCGAGGAAAATCAGCGAAGGATGTGTTGGCCGCCAGCACCAGGATAAGAGCCGTGGCCACCTGCAAGGTCAGATAGAGAACGCCATTACCGAAGACCTGCCGGCCGATCTGCGAGACGACGGTCTCGTGCTCCACAGGCACGACATGGAGAGACCGGGCCAGGAGGGTGATGCCCAGGAACATCGTCGTCAGGAGCGCAGCCATAGCCAGGAGGGTTTTGCCGGCGTTATCCGCTTCCGGCTTCCGAAAGGCCGGGATGCCATTGCTGATGGCTTCGATGCCGGTCAGCGCTGTGCACCCTGAGGCAAAGGCGCGCAGGAGGAGGAACAAGGTCAGGCCTGCTGTCCCTCCCGCGGCGATGGAGCTCGGCTGCGCCGGAACCGGGGCCAGGGTACCGCTGATCAGCCGGAGCAGGCCGATGACGATGAGCGTCAGGAATACCAGGATGAAGACATACGTGGGGATGGCAAAGAGCGTGCCGGATTCGCGCACGCCGCGCAGGTTAGCCCACATGATGAAGACAATGGCCAGCACGCACAACTCCACACGGAAAGGATACAGGGCCGGCAGCGCTGAAGTGATCGCCGCCACACCGGCCGTGACGCTGACGGCGACCGTCAGCACGTAGTCTATCAGGAGAGCTGCGGCCGCGGTCAGCCCCGGCCAGACGCCCAGGTTGTCGTAGGCCACGATGTAGGCCCCACCCCCCGAAGGGTAGCCGTGAATGGTCTGGTAATACGACGTGGCGACGACGAGCAAGAGACTCGCAATCGCCAGGGCAATCGGCCACGACAGCCCCAGCACAGCGGGCCCGGCCACAACCAACACCAGCAAGATCTCTTCCGTGGCATAGGCCACCGACGACAAGGCATCGGAAGAGAACACGGCCAGCGCCTTGACTTTCGTCAGTCGCTGATGCACCTCGGCAGCCGTGGGCAGGGGGCTGCCAAATATGAGCTTTCGGGCAGACGTGAGCATGAAAGCGCGCTATCTCCACAGGTCTATGAACTCATGGGCTTATGCCAGCACCAACACGCGGATTATACGCACCCACGCGGCCTTCTCCTAATCCGCCTGGCGTGCTCAATCCGTGGCGCGGCGCAAGGTGAGGGGCATGAAGATAGCAAAGAAGGCAAAGAGGCCCAGGCTCAGCCAGCCGGGCCAGTCGCCCCAGCGAGAATAGGGCGTGTGGCCGGTTCCCATGGGCACATCGGCCACCAGCGTGGCCGCCGCGCCCTCCGGCGTGATGGCCTGAGCCAGAATCCGGCCATCGGGGCCGACAATGGCCGAGTTGTAGGCCACGTCGGCCATGACGAAGGCCATCCGCTTCTCGGTCGCCCGCAAGACGACCTGGGTGTGGGGCACGTAGGCGATGCTGGAGCCAAAGAGGGAGGGGTCAGAAAGCTCTTGCCGCCGAACATGGGGATCATCAGCACGCCCAGCCAGCCGGCGATGGCCACAGCCGGCGCCAGGCTGGACAGCGATCGGGGCAACACCCGGTGCTGGGCCATCAGCATGGGCACGAAGCCGATCCAGATCAGCAGGCCCAGATTGGCAGGCGGGAAAGCCAGGGTGAGCAGAGCAGCGCTGGCAGCGGCCAGGGCCAGGCCGGCGGCAATTCGCAGCCCAGACGCAGACCGGGCTGATGTGTCCCCTCCGTGGGGGGTTATCTCAATAGAAGTCATGGTAGCAGCGACTCACTCCAGTCAACGGCGGTGGGCGCGGGAATCCCGGTTGGCTCCGGCGCCAAAAGCGGCGTGATAGTGGATATGCTGTCTTGAACGAACCTCAGGCAGTCCAAGCGAGTGAGATCGGTGGCGCCGCTGATCAGCTCACAGATCTGCCTGGCCTGCACCGGGTTCGTCCGAGCCACAATGCTGGCGATATTGGAGAAGCAGGCGTCCTGCTGCCACTGGTCATCGGGCGTGCCCACGTGTCAGGCGGCTGTAGACGGACTCAGCCCAACGGCTGAGCGCGTCTTGCTCGTCATCGCTCATGGCCTGGCTGCCGGAACCGAAGAAGTCCAGGTCCTGGCGATACACCGCGGCCCGACCTTGGAGCCAGGCATCAAAGGGCAACCATTCGGCGGTCTCCAGCCAGCCCCGTCCCAGGTCGTGCGCGTCCCCACCCCCGCAGCGGGCGATGCTGGCGTAGGCATAGCCGTACGTTTCCACCTGGAGAAACTGGCAGTACCCGGAACGGCCGGAGGTCTGCCAATGCCCGGCCAGCGCTGCGCCCCAAGAGGCGCCGCTGCGGCCAAACTGCAATTCCATCCAGACGAGCCGCGCCCAGTCGCCCAAGGCTCGCTGCCAGGCAGGCGGCGCCTCATCTTCGCCCTGCCCCTGGAAAACGACACGACCGGATGGCGTCTCCGCCTCGAAGGAGGCGAAGCGAGCAAGCCAGTCTGGCCAGAAACCAAGGTACTGCCGGTAGCCGAAGTAAGGCGGCGAGATGGTCGGCTCGCCGCAGGGGCCGATCGTGGGCCAGCCCTCAGGGGTCAGGTGCATGCTCTGGCAGGTGCCATCATCCTGCTGCGCCTCCCACACCAGGGCGGGCTCCTCAGCTGCCCCGCCTGGCGGCAGGACGAAACGGAATGTCCAGGCGATGGGCCGGATGTGGTTCTGGTCGGCCCGGAGGATGAAGTAGAGATAGCAGTCGCCGCCGATCGGCACAGGCTGGGGATAGGGGACGATCAGGGCTGCCTGGCCCTGCATGTCGGCGGGCTGATCAGCCGAGGGCAGGATGAGGCAGCCATCCTGCCCGAAACCTGGCAAACGTTCCACCGCCGGTGAGCTGCCATAGGGCTGCAGCTTGTGATGCGCCTCCAAGTCGCATACTTCATCCAAAGTCCATCCCTCACCGCTGAAGGCGGCGAGCTGGAAGAAGCCATCCGCTCCTCCGTACCGTTCATCGTAGCCGGCCACCGGCTGCCAACCGGCGGGATGTTGCAGAGCTACCCCAAAGGTGCTGCTGGTGAAGTCCAGCACACCCGGTTCGGCCGGCGCAGTCTCAGATGGTGAAATGGGGCGCAGAGTGCAGGCGATGGCGTCGAAGTAGCTCAGATCACCGTAGCCCTGCAGCCGCAGGCTGCGCCCGTTGATGACGGCGAGCAGCAAGGCCATTTCGCCACCGGCAGCACCGACCACCTGCATGCGCAGGGCAGGCACACCGCCGGTCAGCTCCCAACGTTCTTCCCATAGGATGTCGAGCTCCGGTTGCCTGGCCTGGTTGTGGACGTCGGCCACCAGCTCTTCCAGGGACACGCTTTGGGCCAGGGGATCCACTGCCAGGTCAACTTTCGCCTTGTCGGGCGGAACACCGCCAATGCCCGGCGCTTCGCCCGGATCATAGGAGGTGATGATGGCCAAGGAGCCAGGCGTCGCCTCCACGTGCCAACCGGCCGGGACATCCAAGGCCAGGCCGACCTCGGTGTCGGTGTAGGTGGTCACCGGATCGTGAGGCGCAAACCGGGCCAGATCACAGGCCAGGGTAGCCGCTGAAACTGGTGCTGGCCCCTCGGCTGCCGGCGTCGGCAAGGAGGGCGGCGTGCAGCCGGCTGCCCAGACCAACACCAGCACTGCCACCAAAGCACGCAGCGATGCGGTTTTCATTCCAAAAGCACCTCCATTCGCATCATGTTGACCGGGCCTGTCCATGCGGCCTGAAGTCTGGACGCAATCATCTAGTGGCCCGACAGACATCAGGGCCTTTCGTTGAATTGAAACGTGCTCAGGATCAGAGCATAGACATCTTCCTGCACCCTGGCGATGGGATTATTCTCTATCGGATGCAGGTTAAAGATGAATCTTACCACCCTCTTTCCATCCGGGATGTCCGTGACGTAGATGACACGGCGGGTGGAGTCGCCGCCGAACCAGTCGGCCTGGACGGCAGCCAGCCCTCCCACGCTGACTTCGGCCATGGCATCCTCGATAATCCGACCATCATCGGAGACAGGGCCGGTGAAGGGCCCGCTGGCCGCTTGCGCCTTCTTCCACTCGGACAGGATGTGCTGCCGCGCCCAGTCCGCCGCACTCAGCCCCCCAGGATTGTCGAGGACGTCAACGACCATCTCATACGCCCACCCCCACCACCCCCAGTCCGCATCGGCCGGGCGGATGGCGATTTCGGGGCCAAGGATGCGCAGATAGCCCTCGTGGATCTCGACCTGGGCATGGGCAGGATAGCGGAGAGTAAAACCCTCACCGCTCAGGGTCTGCAGACCGAGAGCCGGCAGGAGATTGGCCAGATCAACCAAAGGCTGGACGTCGCCGTGGGATGGCACAGCCACAGACGTCGGCAGCAGTGGTGGGGCGCAGCCTGCGGCCAAAGCCAACACCACCACTGCCATCAGAACACAAAAGGATAAGGATGTGGTTTTCATTGTCGGCGATACCTCCTTCCTGACAGAGTAGCACCACATTCAACCGCAGTTAGCATGTAGGCGGCTTTCTTACCCACCACCTATGTGGCAGGCACGGAAACCTACTCTACGTGTCACAGTGCTGCCCCACTTCTGCACCGCAAACCATCCTATGACGCTGACTAGCCTGTGGCGGCCTCCGGCGTCACCGTGGGTGTGTCTGTCGGCGTCACCGTGGGTGTGGGCGTCAGCGTTGGGGCAGACGTTGGCGTCGCTGTCGGCGTGGGCGTCCTCGTGGGCACACGAGTAGGCGTCGCGGTTGCCTGGGCGGGAGTGGGCGTTGCCGTGGGCGTTGGCGAAGGCGGCGCGCCCACCCATTTCCACCAGAACTTGACCTGTGCCCCGCCCGTTTGCTCATAGTATTCCACCACCAGCCGGCGCGGGCCGGCGAGAACCAGGTCAAACACGTATACTTCATCTCCCACACTATCGTGCCATTCGTCCAGGATCAGGCTGCCGTCGAGATAGCAGCGAATCCCATCGTCAGCCAGGGCATAGAAGCGATAGAGGCCGGTTTCCAAATCCACCCAGCGGCTCCAGCGAGCGGAGAAACCATCTGCCGGCAGCCCCGGCGCGGGCGCCCCCGTCTGCCAATCGAAGTCAATTCCCACATCGTTGCGGGCCAATAGGGGATGGCCACTCAGCTCTCGGTTGGCCCAATACTCCCCTTTCCAGTCGGTAAAGGAAGGCGCTGGCACCTTCTCCCACCACAGGCGAATCAGCGCTTCCCCAACTCGGTCATAGTATTGCACCTGCACGGTGTGTGCGCCCTGAGCCAGCGCTTGCTCGGCGACGACCTCACGCCTGCTCCCATCACGCCACTCATCAATGATCAAGCGGTCATCCACCCACAACCGCACGCCATCGTCCACGAGGACGTGAAAGCGATAAGTCGCCGCATCGAAGTAGAGCGGGCGCGTCCAGCGCGCCGAGAAGTTGTCAGCAGGGATGCCCACCGCCGGAGCTCCCAGGCCCCAGTTGAAGTCAACGGTCGCATCGTTGCGGGTGAGCACAGGAGTGCCTTCCAGCCCGCGGTTGTTCCAGTATTCGCCGCGCCAGTCCGGATAGGTGGTGACTTTCTCCCAGCCGAGCTGAATAAGGGCCTCGCCAGAGCGATCGTAGTATTCGAGGCGCAGGCTGTGATTGCCAGCGGACAGCTTGTGTTCGGCGGACATCTCGCGCCGGCTGCCATCACGCCATCCATCCAGCACCAGATAGCCATCCACATAAAGGCGCAGGCCGTCGTCCACAACGGCGCGGAAGCGATATAGCCCCTCGCTGAAGGCCAGGGTGCGCGTCCAACGCGCGGAGAAACCATCCACCGGCAGTCTGGCGGACGGCGCATCGTGCGCCCAGTTGAAATCAATGACCGGGTCATTGCGCTCCAGCAGCGGTGTGCCCTCCAGGTTGACGTTGGCAAAATACTCCCCGCGCCACTGGGGGAAGTCGCTCAGACGCTCCCACCAGAATTGGATTTGGGCCACACCGGCGGCTTCGTAATACTCAATGCGCAAGGCATGCTCACCCGCCTTCAGCGCCCGCTCCGCCGAATAGGTTGCACCCGATGCATCACGCCACTGGTCAACGATCAACTCTCCATCCAACCAGACCCGCACACCATCGTCGCTGCGGGCGTAGAAGCGATAAGATCCCCCGGCGAAGGAAAGGGTGCGACTCCAACGGACAGAGAACCTGTCCATGGGCAGATCTGCTGCTGGTGATGCATATCCCCAGTCGAAGCTTACGGCTGTGTCGTTGCGCACCAACACGGGCACTCCGACCAGGCTGAGATTATTGAAGTATTCGCCCCGCCAGGCGGCAGGAACCGGCGCGGGCGTGGCCGTGGGCAGAGGAGGCAATGTGGAAGATACAGGTACTGTGCCGCGAAAGTCCGTGAAGGTGCGGTTTACCCACCCTTCGACACCATCGGGCAGCCAGACCAACAGCCAGCCGCCAGTGCTGTCCTGACCCACGACGACCAGAAAACTGCCGCCGCTCACAGTGGTGACGACCGGGTAGTTGGTGCCAGGGCCACGGCGCACATTGAGCGCTTCGCCCACCACCATGGCGACGCTCGTCGGTTGTCCAGCTCCGGTCGGCTCTGGCGTAGCAGTCACCGCCAGCGTCGGCGCCGACGTAGGCTCCGGTGTGGCTGTAACGACGATCACAATGGGCGTTGGTGTGGCCGTAAACGTGATACACCCCGCCAGGAACAACCCCACGGGCAGCAACAGGCTCAAGAGCGATAATCTCCGGCGAATCATTCTTTTCTCTACTCCTCTATTTCTCATTCTC
>JACNHM010000309.1 GCA_014383605.1 Chloroflexota bacterium | reverse complement strand
GCCGAACTCCTCGCCAGGCCTCCGGCCCGAGCTCAGGCCGAGAGCTCAGGATGCAGCAGCGGAACAAGCGCGAAATGAACATTGCGGTCTTTCCGCTGTTCCTCTGACAGCGATGCGTTGCCTCCTCCGACACGTTTGCACTACCCCCTGAACCCGCTGCGCTGGCGCAGCGTGCCGATCCATGCTATAATGGACCTGCTCGTCAGCGTCTTCCCCTTATCCTGATCGTTGATCGGTACCTGCCATGCGCAAACGTGTGTACGCCTATCTCAGCATAGGATTCATTGCCGTGATTGTCCTGTGGGTCTGGCGCAGACCGTGGGGTCCACTGCTGCCCGCCGCCACGCCCGCGCCGACCCCCACGGTGAGGCTCGTGGAGCAGCCTTTCCCGGCGGCTCGGCAGGCCAGAGAGCCGGCCCCAACGGCACCGCCCACGCCGACGATGGTACCCCAACCGTCGGCCAGGCCGGCGGCCACGGCCACAGCAACCCCCACGCCTGCCGCCGCGCCAGCAGAAACGATCTGCCTGGAAATTGACTGCGACTGCGCCCGGCTCAAAGGACACGATCTCCTGGCACAAAAACCCGCCGCCACAGGCCAACAAGACTCGGCCGGAAGTGTGATACCGGCCAGGCCGGCGGACATCCCGCGCCCAACGCCTTCTTCGTTGTCGCCTCCTTTGGCAGAAGCAACGAACCAGCCGCTGGCCCAGGCCGCGGCCGCCCCAGCGACGCCGCCACCAGTGCCGCCAGCGGCGGCAACAGCCGCTGAACGGCTCATCCTGGCCAACTACTTCCCCTGGTTCGACGGCGACGGCTGGGACGACTGCAACCTCTGCGACCGGCCGCAACAGTCCTACGACTCCGACGATCCGGAGGCCATGCGCCGCCACGTCCAGCAGGCCCTGGACGCCGGGCTGGACGGGTTCACCAGCCAGTGGCTGGCCGTCGGCGACCGCACCGACCGCAACTTCGCCCAACTGCTGGAACAATCCCGCGGCACGCCCTTCCGCTCCACCATCGTCTTCTCCCGCCATATGCTGCCCGATGGCCATTCCCAAGCCACCGTTGTGGAAGCGCTGCACCACGTGATGGCCACCTACGCCGGTCACCCTAACTTCCTGCACTCCCAAGGGCAGCCGGTCATCTTCTTCACCGACGTGTACCGCGTGCCCGTGGCCGCCGGGCAGAGCCCGCAGGAGGGCTGGGACGCCATCCGCCGCCAGGTTGACCCGGACCAGACGGCCCTGTGGATCGCCGAGGGGCTCGATCCCTCCTACCTGGCCGTGTTCGACGGCCTGTACGTGCACAAGATCACCCACGCCGCCTATCCGGACGACTACGTCAAGGCGTCCCGCTGGGCCGGCCAGGTGCGCGCCTGGGCGCAGCGCAGCGGCCAGCCCAAGCTCTGGGTGGCCACCATCTCGCCCGGCTGGGACGACACCCGCGCCGGCTGCCGGGCGGATGTGCGCGTGCCCAGTCAGCCGCATCACCGCGATCGGGAGGAGGGTGCTTTCTACCGCGCCACCTTCGCCAGCGCGCTGGCCAGCCAGCCCGACTGGCTCTGGGTGAACAGCTTCAACGAGTGGGTGGAGTGCACGCACATCGAGCCCAGCGCCGCCTACGGCGACCTGTACCTGCAATTGACGCGGGAGTTCGTGCAACAATTCAAGCCGGCGCAGTAGCTGGCATGTAAACTCTGAGCTTTGAGCTTTGGATTTTGGATTTCCGTAGGATACGGCCATGCACATCACCGTTCTCACTCACAACTACCCCCGCTTCCGCGGCGACTTCTCCGGCACCTTCGTGCAAGCGCTGTGCGAAGAACTGGTCACCCAGGGCCAGCAGGTGACCGTCGTCGCCCCCTGGGATCCGGCCTACAATCGGCGGCCAGAAGATCACCGCGCGCGCTTGGAGCTGTACCGCTACGCGCCGCTCGCTTCCTGGCATCGCCTGGGCTACATGCGCACCATGCAGGCGGACGTGGCCATGCGGCGCGAGACCTACGCGCTGGCCCCGTTGCTCTTCGGCTGCGGTTGGCGGGCCATAGACCGCTGGGCCCGCCGCGCCCGCCCCGACCTGCTGCACGCCCACTGGGTGCTGCCCAACGGCTTCCTGGGTGCGCTGGTCAGCCGCCGCCTGGGCATCCCGCTGGTCGTCTCCATCCCCGGCTCCGATGCCCTGGTGGCCGGACAGAACCCGCTCCTCCGCTGGATGGCCCGCGTCGCCTTCCAGCAGGCCGCGCTGATCACCGCCAACAGCGAAAGCTTGCGCGACGTCGCCGTCCGCCAGTTGGGCGCCGACCCCACCAAATTCGACCTCATCATCTACGGCGTGGACCCCCAGGCGCTGCACCCTTCCACCGCCGGCGTGGCGGAACTGCGCCAGCGGCTGCGCATCCCGCCAGAAGCGGTCATCTTCCTGGCCGTGGGCCGCATGGTCTACAAAAAAGGCTTCGACGTCCTGCTGCGCGCCATCTCCCTGCTTGCGCCGGGCGACACGCACCACGCATCACGCCTCACGGATCACGCCTCACGCCTCACACCTCACGTGATCCTCATCGGCGAGGGCGATCTTTGGCCACAGTGGCAAGCCCTGGGGCGTGACCTCGGCATAGACAGCCATCTGCACTGGGTGGGCAACGTGCCGCGGGACGAGATCGCCACCTACTACAACCTGGCCGACGCCTTGGTGATGCCCTCGGTAACGCGGCCGGCGACGGGGCTCAGTGTCTGCGTGCTCGACGCCATGGCCTGCGGCAAGCCCATCATCGGTTCGGATGCGGCGGGCAACCCGCTGGTGGTGCGCACGGGCGTCAACGGCTACGTCGTGCCGGAAGGCGACGCTGCCGCACTGGCCGCCGCACTGGCGCTGCTGGCCGCCGATCCCGAGCTGCGGCAGCGCATGGGCCGCGCCAGCCGCAGCTTCATCGAGACCGAATTCGGCTGGCCGCACCTGGCCCGCCGCTACATCGAGCATTTCCAGCGGTTGGTACATCGGTAGACTGGGAGATTGGTAGCGTGGTACATTGGTACCTTGGTAGATTGGTAGCGTGGTACATTGGTATATTGGTACCTTGGTAGATTGGGAGCACTTTCCCAATCTACCAGTTTCCCAACCTACCACTTTCCCAACCTACCACTTTCCCAACCTACCAATCTCCCGACCCACCAGTTTCCCAATCCCCGCCACTTGGGGTACAATAGCCGGGCTATGAAGACCCCTTGGAAGCGGATCATCCAGGTCGTCGTGCTGCTGCTGGCGTTGGGGTTCCTGGCCGCGCTGCTGGCCAGCCAATGGCAGGCGCTGCAAGCATACGACTGGCACATCCAGCCAGGCTGGGCGCTGCTGGCGCTGGCCGGGCTGGGGCTGAGCTGGCTCGTGGAGCTGGGCCTCTGGCGCGCCATCCTGGGCCGCCTGGGCGGCGCGCTGCGCTACGGCCAGGCCGCACGCGTCTGGTTCCTCTCCAACATCACCCGCTACATCCCCGGCAACGTGTGGCAGTTCCTCAGCATGGTGGAGCTGGCCGCCGAGCAGGGGGTCAGCCGGGTGGCCACATTGACCAGCATCGTGCTGCACCAGGCCATCTCCACCGCCGCCGGGCTATCGCTGGCCGCGCTCTACTTCGCCTGGGCCGGCGAGGGCCTCTGGTTCGCCCGCCTGCGCCCCTTCCTCTACGCCTTGCCCCTGGGCCTCTTGCTGCTCCAGCCGCGCCTCCTGGAACGAGGGCTCAACTGGCTGCTGGCCCGCTTCGGCCGGCCGCCGCTGCGGATAACACTCACCTGGGCGCAGATCTGGGCGCTGCTGGGCGGTTACGCCATCGTCTGGCTGGTGATGGGAACGAGCTTCGCCGCGCTGGTGCGCGCCCTCACGCCGCTGACCTGGGCACAACTGCCGACGCTGGTGGCCGTCTTCGCCGCCGCCTACGTCATCGGCTTCCTGAGCCTGCTGACGCCCAGCGGCCTCGGCGTGCGCGAAGGCGTCATGACCCTGCTGCTGACCACCGCCCTGCCCGCGGGAGTGGCCGCGCTGGTGGCCATCGTCGCCCGGCTGTGGATGATCGTGGGCGAACTCATTGGTGTGGGCATCTCCCTGATCGCCGGCCGCCGGTCGCAAGGCGCAAAATCCGAAATCCAAAGGTCGAATCGCAAATCGCAAATCGCAAATCGCAAATCGCAAATCGCAAATCTCCAACCTCCAACCTCCAATACCCCCTCCCTGATCCCCCGCCTGCTGCTACTGCTGCTCATCGTCGCTTACACCGTGGGCTTCAGTGCGTTGTCCATTCGCCTCCACGAAGCGCATCTGACGCACACCGCCGACCTGGGGCAGATTGATCTGGCCATCTGGAACACCAGCCGCGGCCGTTTCGTGCAGGAGATCAAGGAAGACTTCGTCAGCACGCGGCTTACCGACCACGTGGAGCCCATCTTTGCTCCCGTGTCGCTCGTCTTCTGGCTGTGGGACGACGTGCGGGCGCTGCTCGTGCTGCAGTCCTTCGCCCTGGCCATCGGCGCGCTGCCCGTCTTCTGGCTGGCTCGCGACAGATTTGCCGGTTCCAAGGTTCGAAAGCTCGCCGCCTCGAACCTGAAACCTTCAAACCTGAAACCTGAAACCGCCGATTGGCTGGGACTGCTGTTCGCCTTCGCCTACCTGCTGTTCCCCGCGCTGCAGGCCGCCAACCTGACCGAATTCCATGCCATTCCCCTGGCTGTGCCCTTCATCCTGTTCGCCTTCTGGTTCGCCGAACGGGAGCAATGGGGCCGCTTCGCCGTCGCCTGCCTCCTGCTCATGGCCGTCAAGGAAGAAGCCGCCCTCCTGGCCTTCACCCTCGGCCTCTACGCCATCGCCAAATCACGCATCGCCCACCACGCATCACGCATCACGGATCACGGATCACGTTTTACGTTTCACGTTTTACGTTTTACGCCCATGCTGTCCGGCCTGCTCACTGCCGTTCTCGCCCTGGCCTGGTTCGTCGTCGCCACCTTCGTCATCATCCCCCGCCACGCCGCACCAGTGTACGGCGACGCCGCCTCCGTCTACTTCCAGCGCTACGGCGAGCTGGGAGATAGCGTCGCCGACATCCTGCGCAGCCTGGTGACGCGGCCCGCCCTCGTCTACCGCACGGTGACCGAGCCGCTGCGGCTGCGCTACCTGGTGGGGCTGCTGGCCCCCGTGGGCTTCCTGTCCCTGCTGGCCCCGGAGATCCTGCTCCTCAGCCTGCCGTTGCTGGCCGCCAACCTGCTCAGCTCCTACGCCGCGCAGTACTCCGGCCAATTCCACTACTCCGCCCCGCTGGTGCCCTATGTCGTCGTAGCCGCCATCATCGGAAGTGCGAGGCTGTGGCGCTGGCTGGCCAGCAAAGCCCAAACTCTAGACTTCAAACCTCAAACTCCAAACTCGAGATCTCAAAACTCGAAGCCTTGGCTTCTGAAGTTTGAAGTTTGGAGTTTGAAGTTGGCAGTTTGGATTTTAGCCTGGTCTGTCGGCTGGCAGGTGGCCCACGGCTACACGCCCATCGGCCAGGAGTTCCGCTGGCCGCAGGTGACGGAGCACCACCGCTTGCTGGCCCGCTTCACCGCTCAGATACCGCCGCACGCGCCCGCCAGCACCACGCCGCCCCTCTACCCGCACCTCAGCCATCGGGAGAAGCTGTACGAATTTCCGCACCTGGCCGACGCCGAATGGGTCTTGCTCGACGTCAGCACCACTACCGACATGCACCCCGTGGAGCTGCGTGACCGAGTGCAGCAGATGCTTGTTTCGGGGGAATGGGGCGTGATGGACGGCGACGATGGCTATCTGTTGTTGCGGCGCGGGCGGGGGAGCGCGCAACTGCCCGAGGCTTTCTATGACTTCGCCCGCGTCGAGAAGCCGCAGCCGCAATACCCGGCCGAGCTCACCTTCGGCGGCCTGCTGCGTTTCCTGGGCTACGACGTGGTGGACGATGCCAGGTGGCGGCTTAGCCACGTGCGCACTTACTGGCAACCGTTGAAGCCGCTGCCTGCCGGTTTGCAGGTCTATCCCTTCTTCGTTGCCGCCGACGGCACGGTGGTGGAAGACACCACGGCGCGGCCGCCGGTGGCCCCGCTCTGGTATCCGCCACAGCGGTGGCTGCCGGGCGAGACGACAGTCGTGGAGACGATTCCATGGTATCTACCTCGTCGCTGGGGGTTGGCCGTGGGAGTTTTGCGGGGTGAGAATTGGGAGCAGCCAGAGCGCCGCTGGCGCTTAGATGCCGCACAGGAAGTGCGCACATTCGAGGACAATACCTGGGCGCTGGTGGGGGTCTTTGAGCGGACCCTCACCCCCCCACCCCCCCTCTCCCAACGGGAGTGGGGGGCGCTGCGCCCGCTGGTGGAGGAAGCGGCGGGCCAGCCCGCCGTGGTGCTGCAGGCCGATTTCGGCAGCGAACTGCATCTACTGGGCCATGACGGCCTGCCGGAGACGATGGCAGCGGGCGAAGAATTGCGGCTCTCGCTGCATTGGCAGGCGGCACGGCCGCCAACGCTCGACTACAGCCTCTTCCTGCACCTGCGCGACGAGGCCGGCCGCACGGTGGCGCAGTACGACGGCCAGCCGACGTGGTACGGCCCGCAGCCGGCGACGGCCTGGACGCCGACCCAGCCGATGCGTTCGGCGCAGACATTGCACCTTCCTCGAGACTTGCCTCCAGGCGAATACCGGTTGTTGCTCGGCGTGTATTACTGGGAAACGCTGGAGCGGCTGCCGCTTCTGGGAGAGGGCGGCCAGACGTGCGGCGACGAACTGGAATTAGGTCGCCTGCGCCTGCTGGCGGCGAGCGGGGCGCGTCCGCCGATGGACCTCTGCTGTGCGTTGGTGCCGGAGTGTTGTGTTTCGGTTGAAGACGCCTATTGAAAGGTAAAAGAAGAATTGATGAATTGCGCGGTGTTCGGTGGGGAAGGGTTTATCGGATCGCATTTGGTGGAGCAACTGGTTGGCTCGGGGCATAACGTAACGATATTCGATAGACAGAGGAACCCTTTTGTGTTTGCTCGGCCTGCGGCGAGGCTCATCCGCGGCGATTTTGCAGACCCGGTCGCCGTTGGGACAGCGGCACGCGGGATGGACGTTGTCTTTCACCTGATTGGGAGCACAGTCCCCCAAACTTCTAACGAAGATCTGTTCTTTGATTTTCAGTCGAATGTGATGGCGACGATCCGGCTTCTGCAAGCTTGCACTCAGGCCGGGGTGGGCAAGGTGGTATTTCTTTCGTCGGGCGGTACAGTATACGGCATTCCCCGCCAGGTTCCGATCCCCGAAACGCATCCCACTGAGCCTGTCTGCTCATATGGTCTTACCAAGCTGATGGTCGAAAAATACATGGCGCTTTCCTACCATCTGTATGGATTGGATTATGCTGTGCTTCGGTGTGCAAATGCATATGGAGAACGGCAAAACCCTGGTGGTAAGCAAGGAGCCGTCGCCGTCTTCCTGGGGCGTCTGGTGCGAGATTTGCCCATTGTTGTATGGGGAGATGGCGAGGTGATACGGGACTACGTATACGTTCAAGACATAGTGCGTGGTTTGGAGATGGCGGCGTTAAGTTCAGCCGAGCAGCGAGTGCTCAACATCGGAAGCGGTGTCGGCTTTTCCATAAAACAACTTCTCGGAGTTATCGAGGAAGTTAGCGGCCAAACGCCGGCAGTCGAGTATTCGGATCCAAGGAGCTACGATGTGCCGGTCAATGTTTTGGACATCTCCCTTGTGCGAAGAGTTTTGGGGTGGGAACCGCAATTTGATCTGGTATCGGGGTTGGAGCGTACTTGGAATTGGATTCGGGATTGGGGCCGACTGACAAACTGACCTGCTCAGAAGATCTACGCTTCGACACGATTTGACCGCCCCCTTGATCCATGGTGTTATCTCCACCATGAAACACGTGGACACGATGCGTGAGCAATCGAGAGAAGCGCTGGAAAAGCAGCTTAGGCATTCCTTGGCCTACGGCGTCGCCCTTCTGGCTATCATCTTCCTCTCCTTTGCCCTGCGCGTCTACCGCTTGGACGGACAAAGCCTCTGGTACGATGAGGGTGTGACGGCGCAGGTGGCCTCGCAGGGCTTGGCGGAACTCACCCTCTGGACGGCGGGTGACATCCAGCCGCCGCTGTACTACTACCTGCTGGCCGGCTGGCTGCGGCCGGCCGGGCAGAGCGAGTGGGCGCTCGGCATATGCGAACGTGACCATCGGCCCCGGCGGGCTGGCGGAAACGGCGCGCGCCGCCGCCCAGGTGCTCTCGCTGCCGCTCTACCCGGAGATGCCGGACGAGCATGTGCAGCAGGTCGCCGCCGCCGTGCGAGCATTCGACAGATGACGCGAATCGTGGTATAATTCCAGCGGATCACGATGTACGCAGAGAGCAGCGCTGGTGGCTGCCAGGAGCAGGAGGTGGAACGATGAGCATGTTATCTGTCAGAGGAGTCTACGAGGACGGCATTGTGCACTTGCTGGCGCCGGTAGAAGTGAAAGGCCGATTCAACCTGATCGTTACCTTCGTTCAACCTGTCGAGGGAGATGGACGGGAGGCGATCGAGGAACAGGAACCGCAAGAATCGTCGGCCATGCGCTTCTTCGGCCTGTGGGCGGATATGACGCCTGAGGAGGAAGCGGCTTTAGAAGAAGGCATGAGGCGCGGCGATTGGTTTGCTGGACGACCTGAAGTCAACTGGAATGGCGACTGATGAGACGAAGGATACTCGACACAGACATCGTCTCTCTTATCCTGCGCGGTGATGAGCGATTGCGTCAGCCTGTTGAGACCTATCTCCGCCGATTCCCGTGTTTCACCACCGGGCTGATCAACTGTTTTGAGTTGCTGCGCGGCCTGCGCTTTCGCGACGCGCATCGCCGCCTCCGACAATTTGAACAGTTTGTCCATGGAAACGAGATCCTTCCTGTGGACTGGGCTGTGATTGATCTGGCTGCTGACATCTATGCCGACCTGCGCCGCCAGGGTGAGCTTCTTCCCGACGCCGACATCCTCATTGCTGCCACCGCCCTGGCCAACGATTGCGTGCTGGTGACCGGCAACGAGAAACACTTCCAGCGCATCTCCGATTTGGAAGTCGAGAACTGGCTGGCCTGAAATGCCATCATCTGTCCGTAAAGGGGTTGGCCGCATGCCGGCCAGCCCCTTTACGTTAGCGGTTCCGCGGTAGGGAGCGACAGGAAAGGGCTGCCGTGAAACGCGTGGACACTATGCGGGGGCAATCGAAAGCAGATCTGCGGAGAAGGCAGCCGCGCCTCGCAGGGTACCGCCTTGTGCTGCTGGCGCTGATACTCCTGGCCTTTGCTCTGCGCATCTACCGCCTGGACGGACAGAGCCTCTGGTACGACGAGGGCGTGACGGCGCAGGTGGCCGCGCAGGGACTGTCCGAGCTGACCCGCTGGACGGCGGACGACATCCAGCCGCCGCTGTACTACGTTCTGGTGGCCGCCTGGATGCGGCTGGCCGGACGCAGCGAATGGGCGCTGCGCTTCCCCTCCGCCCTTTTCGGCGCGCTGACGGTGCCACTTCTGTACGTCCTGGGACGACGGTTGTTCCACCGGCGGGCAGCGCTGCTGGCGGCGCTGCTGGCAACGCTCTCGCCCCTCTACGTCTACTACAGCCAGGAAGCGCGCATGTACACGCTGCTGACCTTCCTGGGCGCGCTGGCGGCATATCTGCTGCTGCGTCTCCTCGGCGAGAGGGGGACGGCCCGCCGCCGCGGACTGTGGGCCGCTTTTGCCCTCACCGCCATCGCTGCCCTGTACACCCACTACTTCGCCGCCTTCCTGCTGGCCGCCTTCGCCCTCTACTTCCTGCTGACCATCCTGCGCCACGCACCACGCCCCCCGCGCGCCCCATCACCCATCACGTTTCGCGTTTCACGTCTCACGTCTCACGTTTTACGTTTTACGTTTCACGTTTTACGTTTCACGTTTTACGTCTTACTCCTCGAAGCCTCCATCACCTTCCTCGCCATCGTCTTAGCCTACACCCCCTGGCTCCCCGCCATGCTCAGCCGCTTCCGCGTGGACGCCAGCTACTGGCAGGGCACGCTGAAACTGAACGAGGCCCTGCGCCACGTGCTCATCAGCTTCAGCCTGGGGGAAACAGTGCTGGAACCCCTGGCCATCAGGCTCATGTGGGGCTTTGCGATCATTCTGGCGTTGAGCGTATTGACCCTCATCTGGCATGGCCAATCACGCATCACGCATCACGCATCACGCATCACGCACCACCCGCCCTCGTTCCTCTTGCTTTATTTGTTCGTGCCCCTGGCCCTCATCCTGCTGCTCTCCTACCGCAACCCCAAATTCAACCCCCGCTACCTGATGCTGGCCTCACCCGCCTTCCTGCTGCTCATCGCCGGCGGCCTGAGCACGCTATGGCAGCATGGCCGTGAAAGGCTTCAGGCCGCAGAGCGCAAGCCTGCCCCCCGCCTCTTGCATCTTGCCTCCTGCCTCTTGCCTCTTGTCTCTTCCCTCCTGTGTCTTGCGAGTTTACTCTTCATCTTGGCCACAAACGCCTACGCCATCCACAACTGCTTCGCCGACCCTGCCTTCACCAAGGCCGACTTCCGCGGCGTGGCCCGCTACGTGCGGGAGCACATCGCTCCCGACGAGACGGTCATCCTCACCTCCGGTCACCTGTCGCCCGTCTGGGACTATTACGCGCCGGACATCGAGCGCCACCGCCTGCCGGACATAAACATCCTCGATGTGAACGCCACGCTCGGCTACCACAGCGCCGACGCGCTCAACCGGGCGCTGGCGGGCCAGCGGGGCGTCTGGACGGTGCTCTGGCAGGACGAGGTGGTGGACCCCAACGGCTTCCTGACCGCTCTTCTGGCGCGGGCCGGCGAGGAACAGCCGCTGGCCCGTACCTTCTGGCACGTGGGGCTGCGGTACTACCGGCTGCCGGAGGGCGTGCGCTTCAGCTCCCAGCCGCCCATCGAGCACCCGCTGCACGCCAACTTCGGCGGTCAGGTGGCGCTGCTGGGCTGGAGCCAGGATGCTCCTGATACCGTCACGCTCTACTGGCAGGCGCTGGCGCAGACCGGGCGGGATCTCAAAGTCGCGCTGCTGCTGGAAGATGCTGCCGGACACACCTGGGGCCGCGCCGACCGGCGGCCGGCAGCCTACACCTACCCCACCTTCCGCTGGCGGCCCGGCGAGGTACTATTTGGACGTGTTGACCTGCCGGCCGAGCCGGGCACGCCGCCGGGTAGCGCTTATCGCCTCCGCGTGGGGCTGTACGACGGGGCGGACGTGGCCGGGCTGGACGTGCTGGACGCGGCGGGGAACCCGCAAGGCAAGCGCGTGGTCCTGGAGGGGATACAGCTCTCCCGCCTGACCGCTGGCGACGCGCGGACGCCCGTGCTGGCCCTGCCCGGTGGGCAGCAGGCCGATGTCACAGTCACTGATGGCCTGCGGTTGCTGGGCTACGCTTTCGACCCCACTCCTATGCATCCCGGCGGCCAGCGGACCCTGACCACCGTCTGGCAGGCCGAGGCCAGCTTGCCCGACGTGACCGTGCGCACCCGCTGGCTGGACGGGACGGGCCGTGTGCTGGACGAGGATGGCTTCCTGCCCGGCCTGCAGGGACAGCCGGGCTATCCCACCAGCCGCTGGTCAGCGGGCGACGTCGTGCGCTCCCAGGTCACACTCTTCCTGCCGCCGGACGTGACCGGCAACCGCGTGATGCTGGAGTTGACCGCCTTCGTCGGGGGCCAGCAGGTGGGCGACCCGCTGCGGCTGCTGGAAGTGCCGGTAGAAGTTCCGGAGCGGGTATGGGAAGTCCCCGCCGTGCAGATCCCCCTGGCCGCCCAGTTCGATTTCCTGGTGCGGCTGGTGGGCATAGACCTGGGAGCGCACGCCGCGGCCGCGGGAGCGACGCTGCCGGTCACCGTGACCTGGCAGGCGCTGGGCGATCTGGCCGCCTGGGACTTGACGGGGTTCGTGCATCTGCTGAGGAGTGATGGCCGCGTGGCCGCCCAGGAGGATCACGTGCCGCAGCGCGGCCAGCGGCCCACCCGCGGCTGGCTGCAAGGCGAAGTGGTGGCCGACCGCTACGATCTATCGCTGCCGCCGGACTTGCCGCCCGGCGTCTACAGGCTGGAAATCGGCCTATACCTCGACGACGGCACGCGGCTGGTGGTCACCGAGCCGAAAGCGTGGCAAGGGAGCGACAGCGTGCTGGCGAGCGAGGTGCGGGTAGACTAAATTGACGAAACCGGCTGCTTCTGGTACACTGCCGCTAATCACGTTTCACGCATCACGCATCACGCATCACGCATCACCCATCACGGAGGATCATCCCCTTGCGTCATAGAACACTTCTGAGAATGACTGCCCTGACTCTGCTCGGGCTGTTTTTCCTGACCGGCTGCGCTTCCTGGGTACGGCCGCTGCTTTCCGACGTGGAGGTGTGGCCCTCGCTCATCTCCCCCAACGCTGACGGCCACGACGATGTGGCGCGCATCGCCTACAGCATCGGCCGCAACGCCGACGTGTCCATCTACTTCGTGGACCAGGCCGGCGAGCGCTACTACTTCCGGCAGGAGCGCCGCCGCTCGCCCAAGCGCGGCGGCTACCAGGTCTACTGGGGCGGCACGGCCCAGGCAGCGCTGCTGCTGGAGAACGAGTACGGCCGCCAGCTCGTGGTGAGCCGCGTGCTGCCCGACGGCACCTATACCTGGGTCATCGAGGCCGTGGACGACCGCCGGAACAATGCCGTAGTCGAGGGCGCCATCACCATCGAGGACGCCGACACCGCGCTGCCGGAGATGCGCAACTTCACCGTCATGCCCCAGGAGTTCAAACCCAACCAGGACGGCCTGCGCGACGACTGGGTCTCCATCTCCTACTACCTGGCCAAGGACGCCGAGCACGTCCAGGTCTACCTGGTGGATCCCGCCCAGCCCAACGTCAAGTTCCCCATCGAAGAGCGGGAGCGGGCCATTGAGCCCGGCGAGCGGGGCTACCACGAGTACCGCTACGAGGGCGGCGTGGACCTGGGCGCCGAGCCGCCGCCCGATGGCGCTTACGTCATCTACGGCGAGGCCGACGACAAGGTGGGCAACCGCGTGGTGGTCTCCTCCACGCTGACCATTGCCGAAGGCGGCAAGCCGCGGGCCGACGTGGCCGAGGGCGAGATTGACTGGCTGAACGAGATGAATCGCACCGTGAGCGTGCCCCTGGGCAGAACGCTCTGCTTCACGGCCACCGTGGTCAACGAAGGAGCCGTGCCCATCCGCACCTCGGGGCCGTGGCCGGGGCAGACCTACAAGTTCAGCGAAAACTACAACACGCTGGCGGCGGCCTACGACGAGACCTGGTTCCACCAGGCCGGCGTGTGGCGCTTCGGCGTCAACTACCAGTCCGCCGGGCTGGATGCCCCCTTCCGCTGGGCCGTGGGCCGCCAGGAAGACCTGGAGCGGCGGGTGATTAACGGCCAGGAGCAGTGGTATCTGCTGCCCGGTGAGCGTGGCCTGGTGCACGGCTGCGTCGAATTCGACGACGTGCCGCCGCTGGAGGCCGACCTGTGGTGGGGCGCGCTGATCCACCAGGACGTGGCCGTGGTCAACAACTACATTGACCGCATCACCGTGCGCGTCGGCGTGCCGTAGGGGAAAGCAATGCGCCTGGCCATCGTCGTCGTCAGCTACAACGTGCGGGAGCTGCTGGCTGCCTGCCTGCGCGCCGTGTACGCCAGCCTGGCCCGCTCGCCGGAGCTGGCCGCCGAGGTCTGGGTGGTGGATAACGCTTCCGGCGACGGCAGCGCCACGATGGTGAGCCTGCAATTCCCCCAGGTGAAACTCATCCCCAGCACGGAAAACCTGGGCTTCGCCGGCGGCAACAACGCCGCGCTGCGCGCCTGCGGCTTCACCACACAACACGTAACACGCAACACGCCACACGCAACACGTTTTACGTTTCACGTTTCACGTTTCACGCCCCCCGCCCCACCCGATCTCGTCCTCCTCCTCAACCCCGACACCGAAGTCCTCGACGACGCCATCGGCCGCCTGGCCCGTTTTCTGGCCGAGCATCCCCGCGTGGGCGGTGTGGGGGCCCAGCTTCAGTATCCCCATGGCCGCTTCCAGCACGGCGCCTTCAGCTTCCCCGGATTACTGCAGCTCTGCTTCGACTTCTTCCCGCCCCGCCCGCGGCGGCTGCTCGATTCCCGACTCAATGGCCGCTACCCCCGCCGCTGCTACGAACAGGGCGAGCCTTTCCCCATCGGCTTTGCTCTGGGCGCGGCGCTGATGGTGCGGCGGGAGGCCATCGAGGCCGTGGGGCTGCTGGACGAGGGGTACTTCATGTACGGTGAGGAGGTGGACTGGTGCTGGCGCATGCAGCGGGCTGGCTGGCCGCTTTTCTGCGTGCCCGCGGCGCGGGTGGTGCACCACGGCGGGGCCAGCACCCGCCAGGTCCGCCAGCCATCCACGCTGAAACTGTGGCGCAGCCGCCATAGGCCCTCCGGCCAGGTCTACAGGCCGCTGCAGCGCTGGCTGGCGCCCCCCATCGGGCGGCCGGGCAAGAGGGCCGGGAGCCGGCCCGCCCCCCCCGCCGCCGCCCGCCGGCGGGCGCCCGAGGCCGCGCCTACA
>JACNHM010000037.1 GCA_014383605.1 Chloroflexota bacterium | reverse complement strand
AACGAGAGCCTGCCATCGGCGGGCACATGGCCCAACTGGACAAGACCTTCCCCACGCTTGACTGTAGTACTTGAATACTGGGGCCCAAGATGATGGATGCCGGTCGGCATCCCAACATTGAGCTTCTCAGCTACAGCGAGGTGGAAGAGGTTTCCGGCTACGTGGGCAACTTTGGGGTCAAGGTGCGGCGCAAGCCGCGCTATGTGCTGGAAGCCAGGTGCACCGCCTGCGGCTTGTGCCTGGAGGTGTGTCCCATCTCGGTGCCGGACAAGTTTAACGAGGGTCACGGCACCCATCCGGCAATCTACCGTTCCTTCGCCCAGGCCATCCCCTCCGTGTTCGTGATTGACAAGCAGGGCGTCGCCCCCTGCCGCGACGCCTGCCCCACCGGGCAGCGGGCACAGGGCTACATCGCGCTCATCCGCGAGGCCCGCTTCGCTGACGCTTACCGGGCGATCAAAGAGGACAACCCCTTCCCCGCGGTCTGTGGGCGCGTGTGTAACCACGCGTGTGAGGACGCCTGTTCACGCGGCAAAGTAGACGAGCCGGTCAGCATTATGCGGCTCAAGCGCTTTGTCACTGACTGGGCCTTCGCCCACCCCGAAGAGGTAGCCGAGGCCTTCCGGCCCAGGATCGAGACTGAAGAGAAAGAACCTGCACCGACAGGCAAGAAAGTGGCCATCGTCGGCTCCGGCCCCGCTGGCCTGACTGTGGCGCAGGACCTCAAACTCGAGGGGCACGACGTGACGGTCCTCGAGGCGCTGCCGGTGGCCGGCGGTATGATGCGCGTGGGTATCCCCGAGTACCGCCTGCCCTACGATCTGTTGCAGCGCGAGATAGACGAGATCATTGACCTGGGCATCAAGTTAAAACTGAACACCCGCGTGGATGACGTGGTGGCTCTCAAGGACGACGGCTACGACGCCGTCTTCGTGGGCATCGGCGCTCACGCCGGGATCGAACTCCGCATCCCTGGCATTGACTTGCCCCAGTCGCTCTCGGCGATTAAGTTCTTGCGCGATGCCAGCCTGGGTCGCTACCCCGACCTGATGGGCAAGAAAGTGATCGTGCTGGGCGGCGGTGACGTGGCGATGGACGCGGCCTGCACAGCATTGCGCATCGGCACAATGCAAGCCGATGAGCGCGGCGGTGCTCCCCCTGAGGTGCGCATTGCCTACCGTCGTACCGAAGTGGAGATGCCTGCCCAGAAGGACGAGATCCGCCAGGCTAGAGAAGATGATGTGATCTTCGACTTGCTGATTTCACCGGTGGAGGTGGTTGCCGACGAAGAGGGTAACGTCTGCAGCCTGGGCTGCATCCGCATGGAACTGGGCGAGCCCGACGAGAGCGGCAGGCGTCGCCCCATCCCCATCGAGGGGTCAGAGTTCCTGCTGGACGCCGACGTGGTCATCCCGGCCATCGGCGCCCAGCCTGATCTGGAGTGCATCCCCGAGAGCGTCGCGCAGACTCGCAGGGGTCTGATCGCCGTGGATGAGAACACGATGATGACCAGCGTCGAGGGCATCTTCGCCGCTGGTGACGCGGTGAGCGGGATGGCCTTCGTGGTAGACGCCATCGGCGCCGGCCACCAGGCCGCACGGGCGATGGATGCCTACCTGCGGGGCGAGCCGATGCCTGAGCCTGAACCCCAACTGCCGGTGGCCGAACTGAGCGATGAGGACATCGCCCACAAGCGGGCCGCCGGGCAGATCGTGGATACTCCGCGTGCTCGTGCCCTGGAGGCTCCGGCTGGCGAGCGCATCCGCAGTCTCTGCGAGGTCTGCGGTTCAATGACCGAGGAGGAGGCCATCGCCGAGGCTGAGCGGTGTTTGCAGTGCGGCGTCTGTTCAGAGTGCAACCAGTGCGTCCACGTCTGCGGGCCGTTGGCGATTGATCACACGATGACCGAGGAGTATCTGGACCTGGAGGTGGGCGCTGTTGTCGTGGCCACCGGCTTTGAGATGTGGGATCCTCACCAACTCTCCCAGTACTCCTACGGCAAATCGCCCAACATCATCACCGGGCTGGAGTTCGAACGGCTCTCCAACGCTGGCGGGCCGACGGCTGGCGAGATCCTGCTGGCTGATGGCCGCAAGCCCGAACGCGTGGCCATCATCCACTGCGTCGGCAGCCGTGATCACAATGCACACGAATACTGCTCCCGTATCTGCTGCATGTACTCGCTGAAGCAGGCCCACCTGGTGCGCGACAAGACCGGGGCTGAGGTGTACGAATTCTACATGGACATGCGCGCCTTTGGCAAGGCCTACGAGGAGTTCTACGAGCGGGTGCAGGAGGAGGGCGTCTGCATGGTGCGCGGCAGGGGCGCCGAGGTGGAGGTACTCCCCGACGGCAAACTGCGTGTCAAGGGAGAGGACGCCAACCTGGGCCGGCTGGTGCACGTGGACGTGGACATGGTGGTGCTCAGCACGGCCATTGAGGCCCCGCACGACGCGGATAGGGTGGCGGCGCTCTTCGGCCTGGGCCGCACGGAGGACGGCTTCTTCGCCGAGGCTCATCCCAAGATGCGGCCGGTGGAGACCAATACAGATGGCGTTTTCCTGGCCGGTACCGCCCAAGGTCCCAGGGACGTGCCGGACACGGTGGCTCACGCCGGCGCGGCGGTCTCCATGGCCCTGGCGCTGATGACCAAGGGGGAAGTGACCATCTCGCCGGCCATCGCCTGGGTGAACGAGGAGCTTTGCTCCGGCTGCAAGACCTGCATCGCCCTCTGCCCTTACACAGCTATCAGTTTCGTTTCCAAGAATGGCACTGGCGTGGCTGAGGTCAACGAGGCGCTATGCAAGGGATGTGGTACCTGTGCGGCAGCCTGCCCGGCAGGGGCCATCACAGCCAGGCACTTCACCGACCAGCAGATTTTGGCTCAGATCGAGGGGCTGTTCCG
>JACNHM010000310.1 GCA_014383605.1 Chloroflexota bacterium | reverse complement strand
AGCCCGTGAACGCTGGCTTGAAAAGCTACAGACTGAAAGTTAGTGACATTAGGTCACGGACCGGCCTGGAGCACAGAATTTGGATCTACTGAGTCTGGCGGGAGGGCACGCGGTTTCAGGGCTGCCGATGGCCTCGAAGGGAAGCCAGGATTCGATGAGGGTGGCGGGTGGATTGGGCAGCATGGGTTATTCCTTGAGCAAAGTCTGACTCAGATCAGCGGGCGGATACGAACTTTGCCCGCCTCCAGAACGACGAATGCCCCGGCTAATCGCTCCCCTTCTTGTTCCAGCAAATAGCGCAGACGCGCGATCTTCAGGGCGCGGTCAGCGACGTCAAACCGGAGCAACACGATCCCATGCGCCTGTCGTCGGAGACGGTACACCAATTCTCCAAAATCCTTGTCTTCGGTGAGGAGAATGCGGTGTTCAGAGAAGGCACGAGCCAAAAGTCTATCGTCGGTTGCGCCTCTCAGCGATTCGACGGCATAAAGGACATCGTGACCATCGCCGCGCAGGTCATTCACCAGTGCGGCGTCGCAGCATTCATCGGCCAGGAATCTCATAGACGCTGCCCACCAGCGAAGATGATCTCCTCCTGAGCCAGATAATCGGCTGCGAAGGCCGCGGCGGCGTATACGTCATCTGGCGTGAGATGCGGATGGTCGGCCAGTATCTCGTCAATCGTCATTCCCCCAGCCAGTTTGCGCAGGATGTGCTCCACGGTGATGCGCGTGCCTTTGATGACTGGCTTGCCGAACATGATCGCCGGGTTGATCTCAATGTGGTCGTGGGTCATCGGTTACCTCCTTGCCATTCACGAATCAACAGGTGGCACCTTCTACACCTGTTACTCCCCTGCCAACAGAATCCGCAACGCCCGCTGGGCGTTGGCGGCGCTGGCCGTCGCGGTGCACTTGCTGAACCAATAGTAGGCTTCTTCGGAGGGCATGGCCCGCAGGCTGCTGGAGATGGCCTCGATCCGATCCATGCGGCTCAGCGGCCTGACGGCCAGGAAAAGCAGACCCAACCGCAGGCCGGTCTCCTCATCCAGACCAAAGGGCTTCCTGCGCTCCCGCGAGAGGTCGGTGGCCTTGTAGCCCGCCTTGCGTAATGCTTCCAGCACGTGGTCAGCCACGGCCCGCAGCGCATCGCCAGCCAGCGATGCCAACCGCTCAGGCTTGGTGGGGCGGGAGTCGGACTCCTGCGCAGCGTTGGCCGCTACAGGCCACTGATACAGCGCCAGGCCATAGTCGCCGTCACCGCCGGGCAGCACACGCAGCTCAAAGGGCTTTTCGGGATCGTGGGTCAGGGCATCGGCAGGCGCGGTATAGGTCACTGCGCGGCGGCGCACCCTCTCCCGTGCTCCCTCCCCCTCTGAGGAGAAGAGTTGGGGTGGGGAGGAGGTCAGGTCATCGGGCACGTTGAACAAACTCATGCGGCCGCGCCAGGGGATGGGCTGGGGCAAGCGTTGGGGATCCGCCAGTCGCCAGCCGAACGTCGGACCGGGGAAGTCGCTCAAGGACAGATGCTGGTCGCGCCGCGCTTCCCACTCCCCCTCGTCCAGTGGTGCAATGTCCACCAGTTCCACCGTGCCCACCAGCGCGCCGCGCACCACCCTGGCCGGGTCCAGGCCATAGGCGGTGCAGGCTTCCTCTTGGACTGTCTGGCTGGCGTGGATGGCGATGCGGCCACGGGTGTTTGTCTGCCAGGTGCGCAGCTCGATGGTTTTGCGCCCCCGGAGAATGAGTTCAGCCCAGGGTTGGCGAATGGACAGGGCCTTCACGCTCGCTCTCCTTAGAGTTGATGTAAGGGTTGATGTCGTAGTAACGACTTCAGTCGTTGGCAATCAGCGACTAAAGTCGCCACTACGAGCGCGTTTCATATTCCTTCTCAAACGGCTCGGCGTCCAACACCATGTGCCCAAAGCCCAAGGTGGTGAACACCTCGTGGATGGTCTGGAACTGATCGGAGCCCACGGCCAGGCCCTCGGGGAAATCGGCTCGCAGGGTGGTCCTGGCCGACAGCTTGCTGGCTTCTTGCCCCAGGGTATCGGTCACCTGTTTCAGCCGTTTGTAGCGATCCCAGTCGCCGTTGAAGGCCAGGCTCAGCGACTCGTCCTCGCCGAACTCGGCGTTGAAACTCTGCTCGATGCGGAACTGCCCCTTGCCCAATTGCGGTACGGCCAGCCCCAGGGCGCGGGTCTCCGTGGCGCCCTCTTTGTCCTCCCCCTCAATGCGCACGGAGAGGCGGCTCAGGCCGGTCACACCCCCATCGTGACATTGATCCAGGAGTCCCTGAAACGCCTGGGCGGGCGCTCCCTCAGCGTGGAGGCGGACTCGCCTCTCACAGATGCAGGGGTCTTGCCCGCACCGCGGGCAGACCTGGCCGCAGATGCACTGGCTGGCGGGTCGGTGGCACACCGGACAGGTCGGCTCAGGCCCGTTGCCCCCATCCTCCTCTCCCTTGATGCGCAACCTCAGCCGCCTGGCCTCCTCGGGGGCGTACAGCATGACCTCCTCGCTGATCTGTACCAGTGGCGCCGGGGATGGTTTCCCGTAGCCGATCTGCTCCGCCGTGTCGTAGTACACCCAAATGCCCTGGCTGACGCCGTTGCGGATGGTCTTCTTGAGCTGGTTCAGGTCCAGCAGGATGCGCAGCCCCATGCGCCGGGCGAAGGCGCGGCGCAAATCCTCCGTGGAAATCATCACCTGGCCGGCATCCCAGGCTTTGGCCTTGACGAAGGCGGCCGGCAGGGTGGGGTCGTCGGCGGTGAGTGCCTTCTGCAACTGCTTCAGCACCCGCAGCACCACGTTGCTCTGATCCTGGTTGACCTCGCCCTGATCCTGCGGCGGCAGGGTTTCGCGGGCCAGGTTGCTGTGTCTTTGCGGGGCGTCACCGCTGGGATAGTACAGGTATTTGTAGGCCTTGGTGATGGCCACGCGCACGTCCAGCTCGGCGGCCTCGCCTATCTTCTTCAGCTTCTTGCGCTGCTCCTCGTGAAACTCGGCCATCCGCTCGGCGTCGCCGGTGATGCGCCCAATGGCCAGGTAGCGCTGCGCTACCTGCACCATGTTCTCTACCTGCTCTTCGTCAGCTACCAGGAAGAGCACGTTGTTTCGGAAGCGCCGGTAACCCTCCAGTGACCCGGCGTGGTCGAAGATCTTGCGTACCAGGTCTGGCGGGGCGTCCGCTGAGGCATTGCTGGTGGCGGCGTCGTAGTGGATGATCGCCAGCTTGGGCTTGTCGGCGTCGTCGTCCACGTCGCCCGCTTCACTGGGGAAGTAAACCGGCTGGAGATACCCTTTCTTCCACACCTGGCGAATGCGCCCGTCCAGTTCGGCCTTGGCCCTGGTGCGTCCCACCAATCCCATCTCGTCGGTGACGATCTTGTTGAGCGAGGGCTCGGTCTTGAAGCGGTAGCGGCGCCCATCCCAGTCGAAGAACCAGCCGATGTCGTAGAGCCGTTCGGCGGCTTTGGCCACCAGGGTCGGGTCGTCGTCAGGCTGAACCACGGCCAGGGCCAGGTCGGCCGGGTCCACGCCGGTGGCAATGCCCCGGGTCAGACTGTGCAGGAAAGTGGTGGTGGCCGTGCGCTGGGCGTAGGGCGGTTTGCCGGCCTCCAGCCAAGGGGCGTCAATCACCTGGGCATGGGCTGGCGATCCCACCTTGGGGCTGACGATGTCCGCCTCGATCACCTGTTTGAAGGCCGGCCGCTCCAGGCGACTGGTCAGGTCACCAGCGATATCCTCCACGGCCAGATCGAGGTGATAGGGATGAATCAGGTAGGCGTCGGGAGGACGCATCTCCCACAGACGGCGGATGACCCGGGCCAGCAGCCGCAGTGCGCCGCGGGTCTTCTGGAAGTTGGGGATGGTCGAGGTCTTGCGGTTGAGGGTGGTCAACAGTTCGGGGTGGAAGGGGTAGTCGGCGACCATCTCCTGGACGTACTCGGCCCTCGCCGCCCGCGAGGGAAGGTCGGCCCCCTGATCCAGGAGCCTCTGGAAATAGACACCGTAGGCGGCAGCCGTGGCCTGGCCGGCGGTGCGATCTATGTGCCGGAACAGCCGGTGGGTGACAATGGCCGAGATCTCGGTTTCGCCCGTGGGGGTGATGACACGTTCCTGACGGGCCGAGACGCGCCTGGCCTCGGCCAGGTGCTGGCGTAGCTCCTCCGTCTCCTTGCCAAAGGCATCCTGGGGGTCGGCCAGCGTGTAGACGACCATCACTCGCTTCCTGCTGGCGGCGAACTCGAAAAGGGACATGAGGAAGGCCACCGTCTGTTCAGCCAGGTCCGACTTGCCCGTGGCGGTGGGCACTGCTTTGGCTGCTCGCAGGTGGCGAGCCACTTCGTCCAGCATGATCAGCGTGGGCTGGTCGCCGATCAATTCCTCCCACAGCCCAGTGCCCGGCGCAGCCCTGTCCCGCTCGCTTCGTTCTACCAGATCAGGGTCCTTGTAGTCTGTCAACTGGGCGACGATCTCGCCCCACAAAGTGTAGGTTCTTATGCCTTCGCGGATCAGCCCCGTCGAGGGCGTCGGGTCCGAGCCAATAGCGGCCACCACCTTGATGGAACCGGGAGCGGGGACGAGCGACGGGGCCACCAATGAGGCACTGGGCCGATGGCCCTTCGCTGTATGGTAGAGGGCGATCAGGTTGTGGGTTTTGCCGCCGCCGAAGGCCGTCTCCAGGCGGATGATGGCGTTATTGGCCGGCTTGAGCCCCGTCAACCGGCCCAGGGCTTCGTCCAACAGCAGCTTGAGGCCCTCGGTGGGGTAAGTGTTATCGAAGAAGGTGGCAGGGTCCTGGTAGACGAGGTCGGCTTTGCCAACAATGACATCTCTCAAGCGGGCGGCGAAGATCTCCTCTCGCAGCTCGCCTTTCAGAACCTCGGAGCGTGGTTCGCAACTGTCGAAGATCGTCTTCATTGCAGCCTCTCCTCCCTATGCCCCTGCCCTCGCTGACGAAACGGAGCCCCTGGCTGCCCAGGCAGCGGCGCCGACGTACAATGTCCCTATCCTCTCCTGGGCGTCAGGAGTTGGTGTCCGGAATCGCACAACGCGGCCTCTCTTGCATCGCGGCGGATCACACTCACACCTGCCGTAGCCAGCGCTCCAGGTCGCGCCGGTGGATCACTGCCAGGACGTGGACCTCATCAGCCAACACCTCATACAGCACGCGGTAGTTGCCCACTCGCAGCCGCACCAACCCTGCGGTGCCCTCCAGCCGTCTCCACTTCTTCCCCGGTGGAAAGGGATCCTCTTCCAAGGTCAAGATGGCTTCGGTTACCCGCGTCCGGTCGGCTCGAGGGAGCTTCTGCAACTGCTGGAACGCTCGTCGTTCGACCTTCAGTTGCCAGGCCAAGGTGTCTATCCTTCCAGCAGCGTTTGCAGTTCTTCGGATGTAGCGAAGTCGCCCCTGCGGATAGCCTGCCGGGCTTGCTCTCGCAGTTCTACGAAGTAGGGATGGTGCGCCAGCACATAATCCTCCAGGTCCTCTTCGTCAATGGGCAAGAGCACGGCTGACGGCCTTCCCTGATAGGTGATGACGTATTCTGCTCTCTCCTCTCGCACAGATCGCAAGATCTCGCTGGTACGGTTTTTCAGTTCACGCACGCCTACCCTGGGCATGATCGGTTCCTCCATCGTGGCTTCATGAGTATGTAACCACATTTGTGGCTATAATATACACGACCTGGCTACCCATGTCAAGTCCACCACTGCCAGGTGATTACCGGGCCGGCCACAGGTTTGACTTTTCGCCACTTCGCGGTTATATTGCACTCGCCTTCAGGCACGAAATACTTCACGAGGTGGAATCATGAACGAACGACAGCAAAAGGCACGTTGGGTGAAGGAACTGCTGGACGAGCGCGGGCTGGACGCGCTGCTCCTGCAGCGGGTCAGCAGCTTCGCCTGGTACACCGGCGGCGCGGCCAGCTACGTCAACACGGCCACCGATTTCGGCGCCGCCTCGCTGCTCCTCACTCCTAAAGGAGAGTACGTCTTCACCAACAACATCGAAGCCCCGCGGCTGGAGCAGGAGGAGAAGCTTGCCGAGCTGGGCTTCGACGTCATCGCCCCCTTCTGGTACGCCCGCGCCGACCCGGCTGAGGAGCTGACCCGCGGCCTGCGGCTGGGCGCTGACGTCCCCTACCCCGGCGCCACCGATCTTTCGGCGGAGGTCGGACGGCTGCGTGCCCGCCTCACGCCGGAGGAGGGGGAGCGCTTCCGCCAGTTGGGGCGCATCTGCGCCGAGGCCATGGACGCGGCCATCCGGCAGGTGCGGCCGGGACAGAACGAGTACGAGATCGCCGCTCTGCTGGCTGGGGAAGCGCAGGCTCGCGGCGCGCAGCCCATCGTCAATCTCATCGCCACCGACCGGCGCATCTTCAGCTTCCGCCACCCGCTGCCGGTGGACAAGGCCATGGAGCGTTACGCCATGCTCGTGCTCTGCGGCCGCAAGTGGGGGTTGGTCTGCTCCCTCACCCGGCTGGTGCATTTCGGGCCGCTGCCGGAAGAGCTGCAACGCAAGCAGGAGGCCTGCGCCGGCGTGGATGCGACGTTTATCGCCGCCACCCGCCCCGGCGCTCGCCTGGGCGACGTCTTCTCGCGGGCTGTGGCCGCCTACGCCGAAACTGGCTACCCCGACGAATGGAAGCTGCACCATCAGGGCGGCTCGGCGTCCTACGAGCCGCGGGAGCACGTGGCCACGGTGGCCTCCGACGAGGTAGTCTACGAGGGACAGGCCTTCGCCTGGAATCCCTCCATTACCGGCACCAAGTCGGAGGACACCATCCTGGTCGGCGCGCACGCCAACGAGATCTTGTCCGCCATCCCCGGCTGGCCCGTGATCGAGGTCGAAGTGGACGGCCAGATCATCCCCCGGCCGGCGATCCTGGTCGTGGACTGAGCGAAGAGAGGCATTGCGGCAGAAGCAGCACCTATTGCTCCCGGCGGATCGTCAGATCCGCCGGCAAGCCGCTGGATCTGGCGATCCAGCGAGAGCAGCGTGTGAGTTTTGCCCCGATGCGAAGAGAGGAATGCGAGGATGAAGTCTGCACGCTTGTATGGCCCACGTGACATACGCGTGGAAGAGGTGCCGCGTCCCGACCCGCGGGCCGGCGAAGTGCTCATTCGGGTGCGCGCCGTGGGCATCTGCGGCTCCGACGTGCACTACTTCCAGGACGGCGGCATCGGCGATAAGCGGGTCACCGAGCCGCACGAGTTGGGACACGAGTTCGCCGGCGAGATCGTTGCCCTGGGGCCGGGCGTGGCAGGCCCGCCCGTGGGCACGCCGGTGGCCGTGGAGCCGGCCATCTCCTGCGGCCACTGCGAATTCTGCCTGGCCGGCCATCCCAACCTCTGCCCGGACGTCCTTTTCGTCAGCACCCCGCCCACGAGGGGCAGCCTGGCTGAGTACATCGCTCACCCTGTCCAATTGGTCTTCCCGTTGCCGGAGGAACTGGACTTTGTTGATGGGGCCATGCTGGAACCGTTGGGCGTGGCCATTCATTCCGTGAACCTGGCCAAGCTGAGGCCAGGCGACACCGCCGCCGTGCTGGGCAGCGGGCCCATCGGGTTGCTGACCCTGCAGGTGGCGCGGCTGGGCGGTGCACGAAGGGTCTACGCCACCGATCTCGTCCCCGAACGGCTGGCCATGGCCGGGCGGCTGGGGGCCGATGGCGTGTGCCAGGCCGACGCCGCCGACCCTGTGGCCTGGATCGAGGAACTGACCGGCGGCCGTGGCGTGGACGTGGTATTCGAGGCTGCCTGGGCGGCGGAGACGGTGACGCAAGCCGTGGCCATGGCCAGGCCCGGCGGGCGGGTGGTGGTCGCCGGCATCCCCTCGGCGGCGGATGCTTTGAGCTTCCCGGCCGGCACGGCGCGGCGCAAAGGGCTGACCATCAAGCTCGTGCGGCGGATGAAGCACACCTATCCTCGCGCCACGGCGCTGGTGGAGCAGAGGCTGGTGGACGTGCGCTCGCTGGTCACCCATCGTTTCCCGCTGGCGGAGGCGGCGGCGGCCTTCGAGTTGGCCGAAGCGCGGGCCGATGGGGTGATCAAAGCGCTGGTGGAGATGTAGCAGGGGCACTGGGGTGGAGAGGCGAATCTGCCCCAACAGAGCGTGGTCAACGTATCGCAGATCTTCACGGTAGACAAGAGCCAGTTGGCCGAGAAGATCGGCACACTTTCGAGCCGGCGAGTTGGCGAGATCCTCGACGGGATCAAACTCCTGCTTGAACCGCGCGAACCTGAGTAGATCGACCATGTGAAAAGCCGAAGGCTCCAGCACGCTGGAGCCTTCGGGCAACTGGCGGAGAGGGAGGGATTTGAACCCTCGAGGGCGTTTACCCTACGCGTTTTCGAGACGCGCGCACTCGGCCAGACTATGCGACCTCTCCGAGACGAAGTGATTTTACACCAACATCGCCACCCAGGCAAATCATCCGTTTCTGGTGGTGCAGGGAAGGTCAAGGCAGTGAGGCGTCTGAAGGGTACCCTTCAGTTCCCTCAGACCCCTCAGACCCATGAGGTGACGATACTGCTGGTGAAAGGGTAGTAGTTGATGACCGATCACATCGAAAAGCTGCGAGAAATGCGCGCCCAGGCCGTGGCCGGCGGCGGCCCGGAGCGTGTGGCGGCGCAACACGCCAAGGGCAAGCTCACTGCCCGCGAGCGGCTGGCCGCGCTGCTCGACGAGGGCAGCTTCCAGGAGCTGGGCGCGCTGGCCACCCACGATTGCACGGCCTTCGGCATGGCCGAGAAGCGGTTCCCCGGCGATGGCGTGGTCACGGGATTCGGCACGATCAACGGCCGTAAGGTGGCCATCTACGCCCAGGACTTCACCGTGCTGGGAGGCTCCTTTTCCGAGGTACAATCCCAGAAGATCTGCCGCATCATGGACCTGGCGCTGGACAGCGGCATCCCCGTCATCGGCTTGCTCGATTCGGGCGGGGCACGCATCCAGGAGGGGGTCAAGAGCCTGGCGGCCTACGGCGAGCTGTTCACCCGCAACGTGCTGGCTTCCGGCGTCGTCCCCCAGATCTCGCTGATGCTGGGGCCCTGCGCTGGCGGCTCCGTCTACTCTCCAGCGCTCACCGACTTCGTCATCATGGTGCGGCGCACCAGCCACATGTTCATCACCGGCCCTGATGTGATCCGGACGGTCACCGGCGAGGAGGTGACCTTCAGCGAGTTGGGCGGAGCGGTGGCCCACAACACCAAGAGCGGCGTGGCCCACTTCGTCGCCGACAGCGAGCAGCAGGGCTTTTTGCTCGTCAAGCAACTTCTCAGCTACCTGCCGCCCAACAACGTGGAGGACCCTCGCCGTGTGGATCCCTGCGACGACCGGCAGCGCATGGACGAGGAGCTGAACGACATCGTTCCCCTCGACGAAAGCGCCCCCTACGATATGCAGGAAGTCATTGCCCGTGTCTTCGACGGCGAGAGCTTCCTGGAGGTGCAAGCCTCCTACGCCCCCAACGCCATCGTCGGCCTGGCCCGGCTCAATGGCTACGTGGTGGGCGTCGTGGCCAACCAGCCGCTGCACCTGGCCGGCGTGTTGGACATTGACAGCAGCGACAAGATCGCCCGCTTCGTGCGCATCTGCGACGCCTTCAACATCCCCGTGATCACCTTCGTGGACTGCCCGGGCTACCTGCCCGGCGTGGATCAGGAGCACGGCGGCATCATCCGCCACGGGGCCAAGATCATCTACGCCTACTGCGAGGCCACCGTGCCCAAGATCTCCGTGGTCACCCGCAAGGCCGTCGGCGGGGCCTACATCGCCATGAGCAGCAAGCAGATGCGCAGCGACCTGGCCTTCGCCTGGCCCACGGCGGAGATCGCCGTCATGGGGCCGGACGGCGCGGTGAACATCCTCTACCGCCGTGAGCTGAAGGCGGCCGATGATCCCGAGGCCCTGCGAGGGCAATTCGTCGCCGAGTACAAGGCCCGGTTTCACAACCCCTACTCCGCCGCCGACATGGGCCAGATTGATGAGGTCATCGAGCCCCGCGAGACGCGGCCCCGGCTGATCGCCGCCCTGGACATCTTGCGCGGCAAGGTGACCACCAACCCGGCCAAGAAGCACGGCCTGATGCCGGTGTAGCAGGGGAGCAGGGGAGCAGGGGAGCAGAGGAGCGGGGGGAGGTGAGCTTGGGAGACAAGGTGACGCGGCTGTTGCGCTGGCTGCTATTGTTGAGTGTGCTGCTGGCGGCCTGCCAGCCACCCTTCACGCCGGTTGCCGGGCGCCAGCCTTCAGACACTGTCCAAAGCGAACCGCTGGCCGTGAGTTTCTGGACTCCTGCAGGTTGGGAGGTGCGCACCCGCGAGGAGCAGGCGGACGGCCCGCTCGCCGTGTGGCTGCGGGAGCCGCTGACGGCCCAGCAGCGCTCGCAGCAGGGGGAGGCGTTGCGCTTGAGCGTGGTGCAATTGTCCGGCTACGGCTCGCTGGCCGACGCGGTGGCCGATCTGGCGCCGCCCTACCGCCGCGCCCCGGAGTGTCAGGTCGAAGAAGACGTGACCTTGCAGGGCCACCCGGCTGTGCGCTTCACCTGCCCCGGCGAGCGGCGGCTGCTGGTGGACGTGGAAGGGAAGCTGTACGATCTCGGCGGCCAGGCGCCGCCGCGGCGACAGGAGGAGTTGGGGCCGCTTTGGGATGCCTTCTTGGCCAGCGTGAGGTTTGTGGCCAGTGAGTAGCGAGATGGTCGTGTTCGAAGACGGTCTCCTGACCGCCGTTTCCCCTGCCGCCGGTCGGGAGACCGGCGGGGAACTGAGGTTTGTGATCAGTGAGTGGTGTCCGCAGTCGCCGTGAAGAAGAACAGTTGACGCGGGGTCGCCGGCCGCCCTGGCTGCGGGTGCGCGCCCCCACCAGCGACAACACCCGCCGCCTGCAGGCGTTGCTGCGCGGCCACCGGCTGCACACCGTCTGCGAGGAAGCGGCCTGCCCCAACATCGGCGAGTGCTGGGGACAGGGCACGGCGACCTTCCTGCTGCTGGGCGAAATCTGCACCCGCAACTGCGGTTTCTGCAACGTGAAGACGGGGCGGCCTCAGCCGCTGGACGAGGACGAGCCGCGCCGCGTGGCGGAAACGGTGGCCCTGATGGAACTGCGCCACGCCGTGCTCACTTCCGTCACCCGCGATGATTTACCCGATGGCGGCGCGTCCATCTTCGCCCGCACGGTGCAAGAGGCTCGCCGGAGTCTGCCCGACTGCACGGTGGAAGTGCTGATCCCTGACTTCGGCGGCGACCGCGCCGCGCTGCGGCTGGTCATGGACGCCGATCCCGATATCCTCAACCACAACCTGGAGACCGTGCCGCGCCTTTACCCCGCCGTGCGCCCGCTGGCGGACTACGAGCGCTCGCTCCACGTCCTCCGCTGGGCCAAGGAGATGAACCCCGAGGGCCTGACCAAGTCAGGGCTGATGCTGGGGCTGGGGGAGAGGTGGGATGAGCTGCTGGCGGTGATGGACGACTTGCGGTCGGTCGGTTGCGACATCCTGACCCTGGGCCAGTACCTGCAGCCTTCCCGCTACCATTTGCCCATTGCCCGCTACTACACCCCAGAGGAATTCGCACAGTTGCGCGCCGCGGGGGAGGCCCGGGGGTTCGCCTGGGTGGAGGCGGGGCCGCTGGTGCGCTCGTCGTATCATGCCGAGCAACAGGCGACGGCCTTGAAATGTACATAACCCAGGTCGGTGAGGCCGCAAAACCAACATCTCGTCGCAGTGGAGAGGCCCCCGGCACTCACGCCTGGGGCTTTTACCGTCGGCGAGAGGGGGAGCGACGGCGGCCCCGTCCGCGGCGTGGGAGCGGGGTCTCCTTCTGAGTTTCGGTCTGAGTTTCGGTCGTGATCAGTTCGCTCACCTCCACTTCAACCAGGCTCTCGCTGCCATCCAGCCTTGCTGTGACCGTCTCCTTGAGGGGGTTCACCCTTTCCACGGTTGCTTCGCCGTGCTGGGTGAGCACCTTGCTGCGTTTCCCCGGCAATCGCGCCAGCGCCTCGGCGTAGACCTCGTTCTCGTAACGCAGACAACAGAGGAGCCGCCCGCAAGAGCCGGAGATCTCGGCGGGGTTCAGTGGTAGATTCTGCTGCTTGGCCAGGCGGATGGAGACCGGCTCGAATTCCCGCAGCCAGGCCGCACAGCACAGCCGATAGCCGCAGCGTCCGTAACCATCCAGCAGCTTAGCCTCGTCCCGCACGCCGATCTGCCGCATCTCTACCGCCGTTCGGAACGTCTTGGAAAGCTCCCTGACCAGGTTGCGGAAATCCACCCGCTTTTCGGCCGAGAAGTAGATGGTAAGGCGGCTGCCGTCGAAGCTGTACTCCACGCCGACCACCTTCATCGGCAGGTCTTGCTGGGCCACGATCTCCCGCGTCTGCGCCCGCGTTTCTGGTTCTCGCCGGTGGTACTGATCCTGCTGGATAGCGTCCCAGGCGGTGGCGCGTCGCACCACCGGCTTCAGATCCGCAGATATCTCCGCCTCGGGCACATCTTGCGGCGGCATGACCACCTGGCCCAGGGCGCGGCCGCGCGCCGTCTCCACGATCACGTACTCTCCCCGCTCCAGATCGCTCAGACGGCCGGGGCTGAAATAGTAGATTTTGGAAGTGGGTTTGAGACTGATGCCTACGACAGTGGGCATAGTTTGATGTTTTCCTCCTCAGGCCTGACGGACTGGCCGCGGCAGCCGCAGCAGCAGCGATTCCAGCGCCAGTTGTGCGTTGACGTTTTGCTCCAGGTAGCGGCCAGTGGTCGCCAGCGCGCCCAGGAAGGCTCGCGCCTGCTGGTCATCGTGGCGCCTGGCCTCGCGGCGCAACACCTCCAGGTGGTCTATGTTGGCCACCTGATCCTCGCAGCCGTGTTGCAGCAAGAGCACATCCCGCCACCAGCTCGACCAAAGGCGGAGCACGCTGGCGGCGTCGGCGTCCTTGCGGCTCAAGCGCTCGGCGTAACGCATGCGCTCCACGCGGCTCTGGCCGCTGAGGGTCAACAGGTCGTCCAGTCGCTGGGCACGCTGCTGCCAGGCTTTCTCATCGTTCGACATGGTCACCGCCCACCCCAACCGCCCCTGCGCCAGCCGCGCCAGCAGCTCCGCCCGCTCCGGGGGCACCTGCCACTTCTCCTCCAGAGCCTGCGCCACCTGCGCCGTGGGCAGCGGCCGCAGCGTGATCTGCTGGCAGCGGGAAGCGACGGTGGGCAGGGTCTGTTCCCCCCCGGTCAGGGTGAGGAAGAGCACCACGGGGGCTGGCGGCTCTTCCAACGTCTTGAGCAGCGCGTTGGCCGCCGGTGTGGTGGCCTGCTCCATCTGCCGCAGGATGAAGACCTTGTGCCGCGCCTCGACGGGCGACAGGGCCGCCTGCCGCTGCAGTTCCCGCACCTGGTCAATGAGCAGGTTGTTCGTCTGCGGAGCGACGATGAAAAGGTCGGGGTGGATGGTCCGCTGCACCTTGCGGCAGGCCAGGCATTGGCCGCAGGGCGGTTCCTCGCCTGTGCAGAGCAGCGCCTGGGCGCAGGCGCGCGCCAGCGTCGTCTTGCCCACTTGCGGCGGCCCGCTCAGCAGGTAGGCGTGGCTCAACTGCCCTGTGGCCAGGGCTTGTTGCAGCAGCTTGACTGCCCATTCGTGTCCGACGACCGGCCACTCCATGGCTTTCCGTCTCCCTTTTCCCTCGTTGCCCTGTTGACCGCTCAACTCGTTTGCCCGGAGATTGTATCACACCTCGTCAGCGTCGCCAAATGAAGGGAGAATCGTGGGCATGTGCAGCGAGGTCCCGGGGAGGTCGAGGGAGGCCCTCGCCTTTCATCCACCCCCACACATTGCGGTCTGCGCCCCAGCTGCGTCCGCCGGAATCGTGGAATCTGGCCGATTTGACAGGCGACTGATTCTCTGGTAGAATGTTGACGCTTCTTTTTCAGTGGGTGCAAAATTAACATACAACTTTGTGCCGTTCTTCATGATTGAACCTTATCAACAGCAACCGCCCAGCGTTCTTCGAGTTCGCGTAAGTAAGTGGGTTGGCGATGCCGGAAACGATGGCGTTTCTGCTCCCGCAAGAGGGCAGTATCCAGAGCCCGTCGTTCGTGGAGGAAGTCGTCATGGCTGACTTGTCGCAACCGGGCCAGGAGATCGTCAACACTTTCCCGATAATCCACGCAGGCAGCATAGCGTCCGTAGCGGATGATGAAGTCATGCACATCCTTGCGCCCCGTGATCCGGCGGTGTCCTGTCTTGATCCGCCGCATGTACCTTTCCAAGTCATTGTTGGTGCGCGGCAAGTCCTCGACATCATAGCAAGTGAACAGATCCCACCAGCGGTTGCGGAAGGTCTGGTCAATGTTAGCCGCGACTCGTTGATCCTCTTCGTTCCCATCAGTCGCTACTTGGGCAAGCAACTCGGTCAGGTAGTGGTCAACGGCCTGGGCAACACTTTGACTGGTGAGTGGAGGTTGATCGGGTTGTTTTGGCGGGTCCAGCAGGTGTTCCAGGTCGATGAGCGATTGCCGTTGCTGTCGCAATCGAGCCACTTGGTCAGCAAAAGGCAAACGACAATCGGCTATCTTGATCAGGCGACGCAGAAGGACGTGCCCCCTTTTTCCTGGCAGCGAGCCAGGGAAGCAGCCAAGGCCGTCAGGTCATCGAAGACC
>JACNHM010000054.1 GCA_014383605.1 Chloroflexota bacterium | reverse complement strand
CCAGAGATGCCAGAGGCCAGAGGGGGGAGAGTTAGGACACCGCCACCACCCGAAACCCGAGGTAGTCGAAGCGGTAGTACGGGTTGTACCCGTCGCGATAGGCGCAGCGCACGAGCCTACGATAGTAGTCCCACGCGCCGCCCCGCAGCACCCGCGGCGCATCGCCCTCGAGGCCCTGCAACTCCCGTTCTATTTCAGCATAACCCCGGTAGTCGCCTACCCACCGGGTCTGGCACCATTCCCACACGTTGCCGGCCACGTCCAGCAGTCCGTAGGGGCTGGCCCCGTTGGGATATGCTCCCACAGGCGTGGTAGCGCCCTTGCCGCCCTCCGAGGAATTGCAACGCTTGGCGTCCCATTCGTCGCCCCAGGGATAGATGCGTCCATCGGTACCGCGGGCGCCCTTCTCCCATTCGGCTTCAGTGGGCAAGCGGTAGGGCTTACCGGTGATCTCGGCCAGCCAGCGGCAATAGGCCATGGCGTCGTGCCAGGAGACGTAAACCACAGGGTGGTCCTCTTTGCCCGGCGGCGGCTTTCCACCTTTCCAATGCTGCGGCTGATTGTGGCCTGTCGCCTGCACAAAGGCCGCGTAGTGCTCGTTGGTCACCGGCGTCCTGGCCATGGTGTAATCGGGCAGGTACAGGGTATGCTGGGGCCGCTCGTCACCAAAGGCATCTTCATCATTCTGGGGATCGCTGCCCATCAGGAACTGGCCGGCGGGGATGAGGATCATCTGCGGCTCAAAGGGATGACTCCGTTCCACAACCGCGGGGCGTATCGTCTGCGGTTCAGCAGCCGGCGACCCTGCCAGGTGGGGTGCCGGCCTGGCTGACAGCGCGGGCTCTGGCTCAGGCACACCAGAGACGCCCAACGCGCGCCCCAACCGCTCATAGAAACGGCGCGGCGGCAGGCGGCCGCCACTCACGCTGACGTACTGCCGGTCAATGAGGATGGGAAAGCGCTGGCCACGCAACAGGAGTGGAAAGATGGGCTTGCCCTCCTCCAAGGCCAGCATGACCTCTTTCTCCACCCAGTGCGATTCTTCGGCCTCGGGCGTCATGACCACGACGAAGGCGGCGCAGGAGCGGATCTGCTGAACGATCGTGCGCCACCAGCGCTCGCCGGAGTCAATGCGGGCGTCCACCCAGGGATCGAAGCCGCGCCGGCGCAGCTCGTCCTCCAGTTGGCGGACGTAGTCCTGGTCTTGGCGGCTGTAGGAGATGAAGATGTGGTTGGCCATGGGTAGACGTTCCTCTTCAACCGATCAGCGCTATGCCATCATTGTAACAGAAACGACAAAAACAGCCAACTCCGCCAAGACGGGTCGGGTGGACATGGCCTGGAGCCGTGTTGACAGACGCAGCATATGACAACGAATTCAAGGATTGACCGAATTCGTTTCATCCTCTTGATTTGTTGTCATATCTACAGATCACAAACCCATAATTGACTATGCGAAGAGAGTTTCCCGTCCGTGTCCATCCGTGTTCATCGGCGTTCTCTTGTCGTCAAACCGTGGACGAGGCCGTAATAGACGATCTTCAGCATGGTCCGCAGCGAGATGCCGGAGGCGGCGGAGAAGAGGGGCACGGTCGGTAGCGGCCCGAGCAGGCACTCGGCCACGGGGTGCCTTCTCCAGCCGCGGCAGATGGAAACAGACATTGCCAGGAACGCCAGATGGGGGCGAGAAGCGGGGATCTGACGATCCCCTTGGAGCACTTTGAGCGCATCCTCATCGGCGAGGGGCGGGCCGCCAGCGCACTTCGTAACCGCTGACCCGCTCGTCACGGGGCGGGTCCCAGACGAGATCGGCCGCGCCGTCGGAGGGGCTGGACAGGACGGCGGTGGGGCGGCGGCAAAGGCGCGGTGCTCAACAGGCGGGCTTGCCGCTGCCGGGCGGCGACCAGGCCGCGCACGTCGTCAGGCAGGAGGGCATCTATTCCGTCGGGCGTCCGCAGGTAGATCGCACCACAGGGATAGAAGAAGGCGGCGGCCGCATGCTGCAGCTCAACAGGCAGCTCGTCGCCGGCGTAGGGGGCCAGGAGCAGGGAGAAGCGCACACGCTGGCCGTTGAAGGAGGGCGCGTTGGGCCGGACGGAGGGCGCCGCTGGCCTGCGCCGCCAACTCAGCGCCCAGGCCGTTGCCGCCCAGGTGGGCGTAATCAGGCTGCTTCCCATAGTAAGAGCCGAAGGGATTGAGCGACAGATGCTGCATACCCTCGCTTTCGTGTAGCCTCATGGGGCATAAAGCCATGCTGGCCAGCGTCTCGGCGCTCTCGGCCAGCAGCAGACCGAGCTGTCCATTGCTCACAGCCAGCCAGCCGGCGGTCACCTGGTGATTGAAGCTGTCCAGGTTGCAGTTGCAATATCGGTGCCGAAGCCGGCCTCGTCGGGTGTGTCGCCGCGCCAGGAGTAGTAGAAGCTGGCGTGGAAGCCGAGCATGGCGTAGACTTTGTGGGGCATGTCCGCTTACACCCTGTCTCGCATATCCGTCAGCCGATGGAGCCGATGCAACCGAACATTGGATGACTTTTGCCCGTCTGGAATGCGGGTAGTCTCCCCTAATCGTATTGGCGCCAATTTCGACCGTTTTTCAACCGCGGAGACCGCTGAGCACGCTGAGAAAACCAAAGCAACTCTGCGTGCTCCGTGCGCTCTGCGGTTGAGAAAGGGCACCAACACAAAAGAGGTAGACCACCGGAATGCGGGAAGCTGTTTCTTAATGAACACCAAGGCACGATAAGGCTATGCGAAAGCGGCCCCAGACTCTGATTCGCCCCAACCCCTGGCCGTCGAGCGGCTTCAGGGCTCGCGCAGGCAGCGGTAGCCGTGGCGGGGGTTGCCCCAGTTCTTGGGCTGGCTATGGAGCATCACACCGTTGTAGGGCACGTACCAGGCCTCTTCTTCGTCGTACTCG
>JACNHM010000509.1 GCA_014383605.1 Chloroflexota bacterium | reverse complement strand
GGATGGCCCGCAGGTTGCCCTGGAGCACGCTGAGAGGGTTGCGGAGTTCGTGGGCTACATCGGCCATCATATTGCGACGCAGCTCCTCGGCCTTTTCCAGATCGGTTGCCATCTGGTTGAAGGCCTGCCCCAGGGCAGCCACTTCCGTGCTGCCCATTTCGGGGACGCGCTGGCTCAGGTCGCCGCCGGCAATGCGGCGGGCGGCAGCGGTGAGGTGGGCCAAAGGCGCGGTGAGCCCCCGGCTTAGCCCCAGACCTAAGAGGATACTCAGAGCGCCAGCCAGGACTCCGGCCAGGAGCAAGGCCCGGTTGACCTGATCGAGAAAACTCTGCTCCTGGGGTTGCAACTGCTCCCAACCTGGAGGGATGGCCGCCAGGAAACCCACTGTCTGTCCCCCAGCCTGGATGGGTACGGCCAGCTCCTGTTCGCTACGGTTAATGGTTTCCCCTACGTAGCGTCCCTGGCTGTCATAGACGACGAGCCCCTGCCCATCAGCCAGCAAGGTGGACGGCCCGCCCTCACGCATCTGGCCCTGGCCTTGAGCCCTTCGACTATCCTCGAAGACAACTTCCACGCCGCCCCAACTGCCCTGTCGCTCATAGTATGCAGTCAGGTCGCTGACCAGGCTTGCCGTGAGCTCTGTCGAAGGGGTGCCCCAGCCTATCATTTCGCGGCGGGCCAGGTAGCGGCGGAACTGGCTGATGGCGCTACGGTTGGCCAGCAGGGCCACGGTACTCACCCCCACCAGGGTGACGAGGACGAAGGCCAGGGTCAATCGCACCCAAAGCCTGCTCACGACTCACCTCGCAGACGATAGCCGACGCCGTAGACGGTCTCGATGTAGGTGGGATTGGCTGGGTCAGGCTCAATCTTGCGGCGCAGGTTTTTGACGTGGCTATCCAGGGTGCGGTCCAGGCCCTCGTAGGTGTAGCCCAGGCCCTTTTCAATCAGCTCCGAACGGGTGAAAGCGTAGCCGGGGTTTTCCATGAAAGCCCGCAGCAGGTCAAACTCGGTTGGAGTCAGATCTGCCGACTGACCATCTACCAGCACCTCGTGCTGATCCAGGTCCATGAGAAGGCCGCCCAGTTGCAGCACCCTGGGCTGAGCCGGCCCGCCGACGGCGCGGCGCAGCACCGCCCGCACCCGCGCCACCACCTCGCGCGGGCTGAAGGGCTTGGTGATGTAGTCGTCGGCGCCCAGTTCCAGGCCAACGATTTTGTCGGCATCTTCGATACGGGCGGTGAGCATGATGATAGGCGTGTCGGCCAGAGTGGAGTCGGCCCGTATCAGGCGGGTGATGTCCCAGCCATCCTGATCGGGCAGCATCAGGTCGAGCACTACCAGGTCGGGTCGCTCACGGCGGAGGGTGTGGAGAGCGGTGCTGCCATCGTAGGCCGTGAACACCTGGAAGCCAGCCTGTTCCAGGTAGGCTCTCACCAGGCGCACGATCTGTTTGTCGTCGTCCACTACAAGGATACGTTGATTCATGCGTTTTTCTCCACATTCACAGTAGTTTTGCACTTTTTACGTGGGGCATACTGTCAACGGATTCCCTTCGGCTTCGCTCAGGGCAGGTCTGGAACGAATTGAACGGATAACCGCTCATACGGCGAGATTTCTTCCGCCCGATCCGGACCTAAATCTGTTCAATCCGATCCCTGAATCCGTTGACAGCTCCCCGTCGTGCTTTTTGTAAAATCTGCAAAACTACTGATCCAGTCATCAGTATCAGCGTTCAGTTTATATCATAGCACAGAAACGCCGGAAAAACAAGGAAGCGCAAGGGATGTATGGAGAAACGGAGTTTGAAGTCTGTCTTCATTAAATCCCGGCAGAGAAATCCTTGCTCTTTGTGCAAGGATCTGACTGATGAGGTACTAATCATTCGTTTATTCGTTGACAGAGAATCCTAAAAGCAAATTGATTGCCCGGCTGAGTAGTGACCTTGTTTCTTAGTAGCAACTCAGGAGGACACGTGTTGTTAATGACCTTTGTCATAGACAGACGGCTGTCCTGATGATATAATGGGGCAGTAGTTTTTTGATCGCATTGGAGGGTTTGTCAATTATATGCGCATCTTAGCAGTAATGTCAGGCGAATACGGCCAGCGGCACGTGGACAACATCCGCGCCCACGGCCCCACTGACTGGGTGGTCGAGGTCTGGCGGGCGCCGGCGGTGCTGCCGCCGGTGATGGACTATCCGGAGGATTACCTGCCCGACACACTCCCGTCGGCTGACCTGATCCTGTCATTTGGCGAGCACCCAGGCGTGGCGGAGCTGCTCCCCGACATCGCGGGGATGACCGGCGCCAAGGCAGTGGTCGCGGCAGTGGATAGTGAGGCCTGGCTGCCGCGTGGACTGGCCCGGCAACTGCGGGGTTGGCTCGACGACATGGGCGTGGTGTGCGTGACGCCCAAGCCCCTGTGCTCGCTGACCGAGACCCACTACAGCATCGCCCGCCGCCAGCGGATCGAGTACGACGATCCCCTCATCGCCGAGTTCGCGCGCCACTTTGGCCAGCCAGACCTGCGCATCACCGTAGACCCCGAATCGCGACTCATCACTTCTGCAGAGGTGCTGCGCGACGCCGTCTGCGGCTGCGCGCGCTACACGGCCGAGCGGTTGGTGGGCGTTTCGGCGAACGATGCCGAGCAGCAGGCCGGCCTGCTGCACCATCACTATCCCTGCCTGGCCACCATGGGAATAGACTCCGACTTCGGCGACACGCTGATGCACATCTCCGGCAACTACTTGAAGAACAACGTCCGAGCACAGGTCAAGCCGTTCAAGCAAGTGCGCTACATGACCACGGAAGAGCGGAGCGAGTAGGCGCCGGTAGGTTTCGGGTTCACATTGTGCTCGCAGCGGACCCTAGTCCGCTGCCCTGAGCGCACAGTTGGGTACCAACAACCGTCGGACCTAC
>JACNHM010000381.1 GCA_014383605.1 Chloroflexota bacterium | reverse complement strand
CATCAGTAGATCCAAGAAGCTCGCGGTGGACTGCCAAGTCCACCGCCTTTCTGCCGGACTTGGCAGTCCGGCAAGAGCAAATCTGGATCTACTGATCATATACTAACGACGCTACAGCACCTGGCCTGCCCTATGTCCGTTCTGCTTGATGAGAGGAGGGAAGACACATGGACACGAGAATGCGACGCTTCTTACTGCTGACCGCTCTGATCTTGATCCTGTGGGTGGTTTCGGTGCCCACAGTGCCCGCCCAGGAGACACCGGTGCCACCCTCGGCGACGCCGGCTATCGCCCGCCGCCTGTTGGCGCCTATCCTCGGGCGAGTCCCAGGCACCGCGACGCCATCCCTGATCCCCTCGGCGGACACCGCGGCCACCACCGACTCGCCCCTCTCCACCGCGACTGCCGACCAGGGCACGGCGGGTGACGCCCATCGCTTGGGCGCCGCAACGCCGCCGGCGGCGCGTCCGGTCAGAGATTGCTTTCGCAATCTCCAGTCGCCGCTGCCGGAACAACCCTGGGCCACGTCCCAGCAACCGCCCTTGCAACTGACCAAAACGCTGCTGTCACCCGCCGGCGGCGCCGCCGCCGTGGGTGAGACGGTACGTTTCGAGATCAGTCTCCAGAACAGCGGCACGGTGGACATCACCACGCTGCCGCTGGCCGATGTCTTCAGCAAGGCCTGCTTCCGCTACCTCGCCGCCAGCCCCGTGCCTGACCGCGTGCTGGGCAACGTGCTCCTGTGGTACGACCTGGGGCCGCTTCCTGTGGGCCAGAGCATGGCGGTGACCGTGGACGTCCGCGCTGTGGCTCCCTGCAGCCCGGCGTTGAACAGGGCCGGGGTGACCTGCGCCGTGGATGCCGACGGCAATCCGGTGCCGGTTCGTCTGGCCGCTGCCAAAGTCAACATCGTAGCCCCCCCGGCGACGCCCACGGCCACGCCGACCGACACGCCAACGCCCACCCCCACGGCCACGCCGACGGACACGCCCACGCCAACGCCGACGCCGACGGACACGCCCACGGCCACACCGACGAATACGCCCACGGCGACGCCAACGCCGACGGCCACGCCCACCCACACGCCGACCCCGACGGCCACGCCCACCAACACGCCGACAGCTACACCGACGAATACGCCCACGGCGACGCCAACGAAGACGCCTACGGCCACACCTACGGCCACGCCGACGAATACACCGACACCCACGCCCACGCCCCTGCCCAACGTGGTCATCGCCAAGGCCGTGGACAAGCGCTACGTGCATCGCTACGAAGACCTGATCTTCACCATCACCGTGCGCAACGACGGCCAGGGTCCCGCCTCCAATCTGGTCATCAGCGATGAGATCAGCGAGCACCTGGAGTGGATCCGCTTGAACACCACCAGGGGCACAGCGCTGTGGAACAGCGGCACGCGGCAGGTCACGGTCAACGTGGGCCAGCTGAATCCTGGCGACAAGCTCACGGTCACGGTCACGGGACGGGTGGTCAACATACCTGCCGAGAGGCTGCCCGTGCCCATCCGCAACACGGCGGTGGTGGACTTCACCGGCGGCCAGCGGGTGTCCAACGAGGTCCTGGCCGAGGCGGTCTACTTCGCTCCCGGCGAGATTCCCGAGCCGAGCACCATGTTGATGCTGGGCAGCGGCCTGCTGAGCCTGGCCGGCTACGCCCAACTGCGCCTGCGCCGGCGGCGCCGGGAGGAGTAGCCATTCCCCTGGCCATAGGGGCGTTGGCGAAGGGATGCCGCAGGGCGGCGATCTTGACAGCATCAGCCGATCCCTGCTCGGCCTGGGTCCCCAGATCCAGGCCCAGAAGGGGGACTTGGCGGTCATCCCTCCAGTACAATTCCGGATCCACCGGGTATCCGCTGTAGCGCTGTAGCAATGGGGCAGACTATCCCATTTGCCGCTGAGGCAAGCTGGGAAGTCTGCCCTACGCTGTTTCTTATCAGGAACCGAGATCGGAAACACAGGAGACGATCATGCAGCTTCCAAAGATCTTGCTGGTGGACGATGAACCGGCCATCACCGACAACCTGGCCCCCTTTCTGGAGCGGGCCGGCTTTGCTGTAGCCGTGGCAGCCAATGGCGAGGCCGCCCTCCTCCAGGCGGCCGCTGTCGCTCCCGATCTCATCATCCTGGACGTGCTCATGCCCAGACTCGATGGCCGCGAAGCGCTGCGCCGTCTGCGCCGGGCTGGCAACTGGACGCCGGTGCTTCTGCTCACCCGCGTCGGCGAGTCCACCGTGCGTGCCTTCGAAGAAGGGGCGAAGGTAGTCATCGAAGTGGCCGATACCGGCCCGGGCATTCCCGAGGCCGAGGTGCCCCACGTGTGGAAGGAACTATACCGCACCCAGGGAGCGCAGGGCGCGCCGGGGAGCGGCCTGGGACTGGCCCTGGTGCGGGCCATCGTGGACGGTCACGGTGGACAGGTGAGCCTGCGCAGTCGGCTGGGGCAGGGCACGGTGGTCACCATGCGCCTGCCGGTGCGCTGACCTGTTTCCGAACCATCGCACGTCTAAAATATCGCAATCTCCTGGTGCGTGATGAGATCTTCTGGACTTTGGCCAGGTAGACCACCTGGCCGCGGACGCCTGCGAAAAGGGAGTGTCGCCCCTCAGACCTTCGAGTTCTGCCGGGCAACAGTGTGCGGCCGCTTCGAGGAGTGCGGCCGCTGCGGTCACGCTGACGGCTACCGCTTCCAAATCGTGGCCGACGCCGAACTCCCCTCTTCGATGATAGAGATCGTCCTGCAGCCCTGGATCCACTGAGACTGGGAACCAGATGTGCCTTTGCAGCGTCTACTGCGTGTACGAAGCGATCGGGCCACCTTGGCGGACCTGGTCAACACGATGAGAGGATTAAGAGAATCATGTACTGTTTAGAGAGCGGCATAGGCGCTATCCGTCTCCAAAAAGTCGATTCC
>JACNHM010000063.1 GCA_014383605.1 Chloroflexota bacterium | reverse complement strand
TGGCCTCGATACGTCGCTCCGCTCCTACTCGGCCGGCGCTCTCGTTCGATTCTCAGCAGCATTGCCTTTGAACTGGCTCATATACAGATTGTGGTAGAACCCACGCTGGGCCAGCAGTTCGTCGTGGGTGCCGCGCTCGATGATGCGTCCGTCGTTGATGACCAGGATGTTATCGGCGTTGCGGATGGTGCTCAAGCGGTGGGCGATGACGAAACTGGTGCGCCCTTCCATCAGCCGCAGGAGCGCTTCTTGGATTCGGATCTCGGTGCGCGTGTCAACGCTGCTGGTGGCCTCGTCGAGGATCAGGATGCCTGGATCGGCCAGGACAGCGCGGGCGATGGCCAGCAACTGCCGCTGCCCCTGGCTGAGGTTGCTGCCGCGCTCCGAAAGCTCGGTGTCGTATCCCTGGGGCAAGCGACGGATGAACTGGTCGGCGTCCGCCAGCTTGGCGGCGGCGACGACTTCTTCTTCGGTGGCGTCCAGGCGCCCGTAGCGGATGTTCTCCATCACCGACTCTGAGAAGAGGAAGTTGTCTTGCAGCACAATGCCCAGTTGGCGGCGCAAGCTCGCCTTCTGCACCTGGCGGATGTCGTGGGCGTCCACGTAGATGGCGCCGTCCTGGAGGTCGTAGAAGCGGCTGAGGACGTTGATAATGGTTGTCTTGCCCGCACCCGTTGGTCCCACCAGGGCAATCGTCTGTCCGGGCCTGGCAGTCAGGCTCACATCCTTGAGGACAGGCACGCCGGGCACGTAGCTGAAGTCCACCTGATCGAAGACCACCTCGCCAGCCACGTCATCCAGGGCTACGGCGTCGGGCGCGTCGGTGAGCTCTGGCTGCTCATCCATCACCTCCAAGACCCGCTCGGCCCCGGCCAATGCGGACTGGATCTGGTTGTAGAGGTCGCCCAATTGGCGCAGCGGCGCGGCGAACTTGCGCGAGTAGTTGTAAAAGGCAGCGATGGTGCCGACCGTGGCCCAGCCCTGGAGGGCCATCCAGCCTCCCAGCCCGGCGAGGACGGCGATGTTGGCGTTGCTCAGAATGCCCATCAGCGGCGGGATCAACATCGCATACGTCTGCGCCTGGATGCCAACCTGACGCACCACCTCGTTAGCGGCGTCGAAATCAGCCAGCGTGCTGGCCTCCTGCCCAAAGGCCATAATGACCCGCTGCCCGCTGAACATCTCCTCCAGCTTGCCGTTCAACTGGCCGATCCGCATCTGATATTCGCGGAAGCCCTTGCGGGTGCGTTTCCCCACGAAGCCTACCAGCCCCATCATCAACGGGAAGACGATCATTGAGCCTAGCGCTAGCCAGAAGTTGATGGCGAACATCATCACCAGGATGCCAGCCAAGGTGAGCAATCCGCTGAACAAATCCGTCACGTTCTGTGAAAGCACGCGGCTGATGGCGTCCAGGTCGTTGGTCAGGCGGCTCATCAACTCACCGTGCGGGTGGCGGTCGAAGAATCTGAGCGAGAGCATCTGCAAGTGCTCGAAGAGGTCACGGCGCAAGGTGCGCATCGCTTGTTGGGAGACTTTGGCCATCATCACGCTTTGAACAGCCCTGGCCAGCCACGCGCCGAGGTAGGCGGCCAGCATCAGCAAGATGATACGCTGTAACCCGGCCAAATCGCCAGCAGCGATGAACTGGTCAATGGCGCGGCCCATCAGGAAGGGCGCCAGCAAATCCAGCAGGGTGCTCACAATCACCAGGATGAACACGCCCACCAACACCCACCTGTGAGGACGCAGGGTGGCCAGCAGGCGGCGCATCGTGCTGCGCACATCGCGCGCCTTTTCGATCGTTGCCCCTCTGTGTCTTCCACCTGGGCCAGGCAGGCCAGTTGCCGGTGGGGCGGTCGGTTGGCCTTGTCTGTTAGCCACTAGCCGTCACCCCATTCCCCAACTGCGATTCATAGATTTCCCGATAGATCGGGCTCGACACCATCAGTTCGGCGTGCGTGCCCTCAGCGGCAATCTGTCCCCGATCCAGCACCACGATCTTGTCGGCGTTGAGCACGGTGCTGATGCGCTGCGCGATCACAAAGGTGGTGGAGTCCGCCATCAACTGCTCCAATGCGGCTTCGATTTGGGCCTCCGTCTCCACATCTACGGCGCTGGTGCTGTCGTCCAGGATGAGGACTTTCGGCTGCACCAGCAGCGCGCGGGCGATGGCGATCCGCTGCTTTTGGCCGCCCGACAAATTCACCCCCCGCTGTCCGACCAGCGCGTCGTAGCCGTCGGGGAAAGCGGCGATGAAGTCGTGGGCCTGGGCGGCTTTGGCGGCGGCGATGACCTCTTTATCCGTGGCGTCGGGGCGACCGTAGCGGACGTTATCGCGGACCGTGCCGCTGAACAGCACCGTCTCTTGAAGCGCGATGCCTATTTGAGTGCGCAGCGCATCCAATGGGATGTCGCGCACGTCCACGCCGTCCAGCGTCACCCGGCCCCGCTCCACGTCGTAGAAGCGCGGAATCAAGTAAGTGAGGCTGGATTTGCCCGAACCGGTCGCGCCCAGGATGGCCACCGTCTGGCCCGGTTCGGCCACCAGGTTGATGTCCTGGAGCACAAGCTCTTGGCAGTCGTGGTTGTAGCTGAAACAGACATTTTCGAAGGCCACGCGCCCAGTCACGTTGGGCAGAGGTTGCGCGTTCGGGCGGTCTTGCACCTCAGCAGGGCTATCCAGCACCTCCCAGATGCGCCCGGCGGAGGCATCGGCGGCGGAGAGCGGGCCGGTCATCGCCCCCAACATCATCATGGGGAAGAGCGAGTACGACATGTAGTTGATGGAGGCCACAATCTGGCCCACGGTGAGATCCCCGCTGATGGCCAACTGCCCGCCCAACCAGACGACACCCACCACGCCCAGGTTGACCAGAAACAGCATGGTGGGCATCAGCGCGGCGGCGAGTTGCATCACTTTGATATTCTCGG
>JACNHM010000615.1:12631-14810 GCA_014383605.1 Chloroflexota bacterium | reverse complement strand
GGGTAGGCGGTATATACATACCGGCGTCCCACGTGTCAGCCACCTGGCCGTTGACCACGGTGAAGGTTGTCGTCTGGCCTGAACCGTCGGCATCGCTGTCTATGGCGTCGTCGGTTCCCTGATCCTGGGGGCTGAGGACATAACCGGGAGGGGTCGAGAAGCTAAGATAATACCGCCCAGCCGGCACCGTCCAGGTGTAGATCCCCTGGGCATCCGTGCGCCAGGCCCCTTTTGATGCGCCGGTGTCGGCATCGCGCAAGGCAACTTGCACATCGGGGATGCCGACCTCGCCATCGTCCTGGAGGCCGTTGTAGTTCGTATCGTTCCAGACGCGATCACCAATCCTGGCCCAGACGATGGGCGTAGATGTGGGCGTGGGCGTACTGGTGGGCGTAGGCGTTCTAGTCGGCGGGGGCGGGGGGATGACGGAGGGGTCGCGCAGGATCTCCAGCTCCCAGCAATACAGCTTGCTGCCGGTCGTGTTGACCAAACGCAGGATCCAAGTGCCTTCCGCATTGTAACCGTTGAAGTCCGAAAGGCTGCCTTCCGGGCGGAAGGAGCCAGTGAAGGGCGATGTCCCCGCACTGATGGACGTGGCGGCGGCATCGTCAAACTCCACCATGTTGCACCTGGCGCAGTCCGTAGGCCCACTGCCATAGGCCGGGCGCGTGTCGGTCTGGTGCAACAGAACGTCGGTCCAATCCGGCGCTAGCAGGTACACCTGCACCGGACCGCTGCCCGCCGTCGGCTCCAAGCGAATGCGCACGTTGATGTCGAGGATAGATCCCGCGTCCGGCACGGTGAGCGCAAGGTTGGCCGTGTCCCAGGGAATTGTGTAGCCATACGGAGTATCCCAACGGTAGATGGTCAAGGGATACGGCGTGATGTCAGCAGGAGCAGGTGCGATGGCGACGTCGTTGGCCACCCCGCCGGGGTTGATGCTGCCGGCCAGCGTGGGGTGGGTGGGGTCGGAGATGTCAATCACCTGCAGGCCGGCGCTGCCATCAGCCAGGTAGACCAGTGCTTGTCCTGAGCTTGACGAAGGATCGCCGGAAATGGCCATGCCTTGGGCCAAGCCAGACGTATTATAAGAGCCGATCTCGCCAGGTATTTCTGAGGCAGGGATGTCGCACTCGGCGGCCAGTTGGTAGAGCCTCTGGGCGCCCAGGGTAGAGGTGGTCTGGCCGGAGGCAGCCAGGTACCAGGGCGACTGATAGTAACCCCGCTCGGTGATCCGGTCCGATCCGCCACAAGGAGACCTGAAGCGTTCCTCGGTCAGGTTGAAGTCTGTGGCCAGCGTGGTGAAGTGCACATCGGAGCCCACCGTCTGTTTGGTCAGGCTGACTCGCGGGGCCAGGGTATCCACCGCGCCGTCCCAAACATTCTGGCTCTGGCCGGAGCTGTCCGGCAGGCCGTTGGCGTCCCAGCCGCGCAAGTCAAGCCCGTAGTTGCCTTCCAGGCCGGCCGGCACCTGGGCGTTCCAGGAGGATAGATCAACACCTGCACCGCTCTGGGCCAAGGTGGTTGATTGCCATTTGCTCTTGTACAGGTCCTTGATCTCCAGGGCCGATAGCGCTCGCGGGTAGGTGCGAACGTCGTCCATGCGGCCAATGAACCTGCGTCCGATCTCGACCGGCCCGTTGTTGTGGCACACGGAACTGGCAATCCATCCAAAGGTATCCAGTTCGCCATCCAAGTACAGGTTGAACCTGGATCCATCGTAGGTCATCATCACGTGGTTCCACTGGTTTAGGTTCAAACGGCGCATGTGATGGCCAGTGGTGTAGTCGTGGGGGGTGGTGCAATCTCCCCCGTAGAACGAGAAGCGAACATACCCAGAGGACGGCTCGATGAACAGCCCGAAGTTCCGTTGCCCGCCGGTGCTGCTTTCCTTCACAACCAACTGTTGCGACTGGGCCTTAAATTGTGTGGGGAAGACCCACGCGCCCACGCTGAAGGCATCCAGATCCAGCCCCGGGCTATCGGGCACAGAGACGACATCGTCCACACCGTCAAATCGTAGGGCGTAAGCGCCGACGGTGCCCGACACAGCCTGGTTAATGGCATCGCCGGTGAGCAGTGTGCCGTTATGGTTCCAGGCCGATGCATCGTGCACGGTGCTGCCGTCGGTGGCCCAGGCCTCATCAAAGGGCAGCGCCAGCACCGGTCCGGCGCCCAG
>JACNHM010000615.1:0-11946 GCA_014383605.1 Chloroflexota bacterium | reverse complement strand
CGGCGGCGTTTCGTTGTAGAAAGGCGAGCCGGGCAGGTTGGGCGTGAAGGCGAACTGCACGCTGTCCACGCCAGCGGCCTGGGCCTGGGCCAGGGCCCGCACCTCATCCGCGGAAAGTGCGCGGTCGAAGACCATCACCTCGTCAATCAGGCCGTTGAAGCGCGCAGTGGTGCTGCCACTGCCAGCCTCCGTGGTAGCTCCGATGAGCAGCACATCGTCGGTGTCAACATTGAGGGAGGCGGTATGGGCGATGGCGCCTCTGGCCACGCCGTCCACGTAGAAGGTGACGGCATTGTTGCTGTCCATGACAGCGGCCACGTGGGTCCAGCGGTTGGTTTGCAGCCCGATCCCCGTCAGGGTGTAGTCCTTGACGCCGAAAGTCGTGAAGCGTAGGTTCGTTCCGCTGGCGCCGAAACCGAAGCCGTTGTTGCTGTTAGTCCTGGCGGTGGCCACGATCCTCTGAACGCCGGACAACTGGCTGGGGTTGATCCAGGCGGCCACGGAGAAGTTCTTGCCCAGCTCGTTAATCTCGCTGTGGGGGATGCGCACGACCTTGTCCGCGCCATCAAACTGCAAGGCGCGGCCGTACTTGCCAGTCTGTCCGGCGACAGGACACGTACCCCCACTGCACGTACCGTGGTTAGCATAGCCGCTGCTATCATAGAAAGTGGCGGCCCCGGCCTCTTCCTCCAGGTGCAGGCGGAGCAGCGTCTTGGAGAGCAGGGGCAGTTCGCTGACCAGGCCGTTGATGGAGATCCGACTGGAGATGGTCGTGGTAGGGACGCTACGGGCGTCTAGTTCGGCGCCGGAGCCGGTGGCATCCACCTGGATGCTTCCCAGGTTGGTGGTTCCCTCATTGCCCACTTTGTCCTTGGCCTGGACGGTGACGGTGTAGCGACCGGTGGGCATGGCCCCTAGCAGCGCGTAATCCACGCTCCAGGTGTTGTCCGCGACTGTGGCCATCTGTGCCCCCCGGCCGGCGACCCCGCCCTGGGGATCCAGCAGCGTTACCCAGACGCCGTCGGGTGCTACACTGCTGCCCGGCGCGCCCCCCACAAGGGCGGGATCGCTGACCGTGCCGCTCAGTGGCGCCATCCAGGTGTTCTGCAGGGTGGGATGCAGGATCGCGCCGACCAGAGCTCCGTCCTGCAAGGAGGTGCTCACTGTCGGCGGGGTGTCGTCCACATAGATGGTGTAGGTATGGGCTGGTGTTTCCCGGTTGCCCACCAGGTCGGTGGCGCGGGTCTGGAGGGTGTAGGCGCCCTCGCCGGTGGGGATAAAGGTAGGACACCAGGCGGTGCCGCCGGTGGCGTCCTGGCAGGGCGGGACATCCATGCGATTGGGCGGGCTGCCCCACGTCCCGTTGACGCTCAGTTCCACCAGCGCCACGCCGGAGGTTTGATCCTGGGCCTCCACGTGCATGACCACGTCCTGGTTGGCCAGGTAGGGGAAAGTGGAGGTGTAGGAGCGCAACGCAGAGATGGGCGGGTCATTGTCTATGGTGATAGTTTGGCTACGGCGCTCCTCTACCAGCTTGCCCTGGTACAGGAAGATGTCCCGCACCTCAGAAGGTGAGAGGGCGTGGTCGTAGAGGGTGACCTCGTCCAGGCGTCCGGCAAACTGGCCGCCAATCTGCAGGGGATGGTTGTTCTGGCAGGCATCACCACTCACGGATTCGCTGCCCTGCTCGTAGCCATTAACGTAGATCTTCAGCGCCTGGCCATCGTAGGTGCCCATGACGTGGTTCCACTGGTTCTGGATCAGAGGCGCCACACTCCCCACCACTCCGTCAACCGGCCATGAGCACCCGTAGGTGGGGCGGGCAAGGGAAGCCTGCAAGATGGGCTGCATGCCGTCGGCAGGGATCTTGAGGGCGTAGTTGGCCCCTTTATGGACCAGCGTTTGCGCATGCGCCGTGATGATGGCGGTGGGCATGACCCAGGCGCCGACGGTGAAACTGGGCAGATCCAGGGCGGCGCTGTCGGGGACGGAGATGACGTCGTTTACGCCGTCGAACTCTGCGGCCAGGCTCACCTGGCCGGCGGTGCCGGCCTTGGGGCAGGTGCTGGAGGGGTGGGAGGCAGGGCCGACATCCCAGTTGAGGAAGACCTCACTATACCCGGGGCTCCATGTCCAGAACTTCTGGCTGCCTGGGCCAGGGTTCGCGGCGTTGATGTTGGCAGAGCCAAGCCCATCGTCGTTGGCGCCGCCGTCATCCTCCTCGTAGACAGAGATACTGGCAGGCCCGCAGAATGAGCGGGTTTCGTTGATTGGGTAAGGATCAGCACGAACCGTGATGTTCTCTCCCTGCCACACTCGCTCTTGAGTCCCATCGTGAGCCAGGATGATGTAGAACTCGCTACCGCCTCCGTCGCCATCGTTATCATCCTGAGCCGTGCAGGTGAGGTTCTGCAAGGTCACATCGGCACATGGGGCGCCCAGACTGCACGTGCCGTTGTTGTTGCCAGCAGCGTCAATAAAGGTAGTAGCGCCCTGCTGCTCGTCCAGGTGCAGTTGCAAGACCGGCGCTAACTTGTAGATGGTCTCGATGTCGTCATTGGACAGGGGCCGGTTGAAGATGCGCACGTCGTCTATGACGCCGTCAAAGTAGTAGTTGCCGCCGCTGGACTTGTTGCCAATGGCCACCGGGCCGGTACTTGTATCATAGGCAATGGTAGAATCCGTCTTGACACGGACGCCGTTCTTGTAGAACCTGGTGCCCTGGCCAGGGATAAAGACGGCGGCGATGTGCTGCCACTTGTTCACGTCCACACTGGCGCCGGTGCTGCCCTCATTGGTCCCGTTAAAGGCGACCCAGGTGCCGCCGTTTCGCGCCAATGTCCAATCCCAGCCGTTGTTATCGGTGCTGACCACCATGTGATACCCGCTGCTGGTGCTCTTGGGGTACACCCAGGCCATCATGGTAGCGCCATCGGCGCTGCTGGTCTGGCTGATGGTCAGGGTGGTGGTGAGGACATCGCTCGTGCCATCGAACAGGGCGGCCTGGTTGATGCGCCCGCTGACGCCAGCGGTCGGACAGGCATCCCCCGTACAGAAGGGGTTGCCCTGCCGGCTCACGTCAACCGCGTTCTCGAAGCTCTGGCTGCCCGGCGGGTCATCCAGGCGCAGGTGCATGGCAGTGGCGGAGGACAGGTAGAGTTCCTGCACCTCGTCGGCGGTGAGGGGCCGCTTGTAGATGACCAGCTCGTCCATCTTGCCACGGAAGGGGATGGAGGGGTTGCGGTAGGCCCAATGGCTGCTATCGCCCAGGTAGAGGTTGATATGCGTGTGGTCCTCAGCCCCACCGCTGCCATCGCCCTCCCAATCAAAGACTTGCACCGGCATACTGGGGGTACTGCTGCTGAATTGATAGCCGGTAGTGCACGATGACGAGACGCTTGTGTCGCAGAGCAGGTCATCATGGGTAGGATCGTCCTCCCAGGCCTCCAGGATGTCTTGCCCGCTGACTATCATAGATGTGTTCACATCTACAGTGCTTTCGTCACCAAGTCCCTTCCACACACAGTCTTCTTGGGGCGTGCCGCTCGTGGTGCAGATCTTGTCACCGCCATGACCGCCCCAAGTCAGGTATACCTCCGCAGCGCCGGAGCCATCCGCCTCGTCCACCACGTAAAAGCGATCAATATAGACCTGGCCCTCGTAATTGGAGCGACCAATGTACAAGTCCTGGGCGCTAGAGGAAGGCTTTCTGTTCCCCACGCCCCAGTCGCCCACGCGCTGGTTGTTGACGTACAGGGAGGCCTGGTTCTGGTCAAAGGTGCCGTCCTGCTTATACTTGGGGCCAAAGGAGAGTACCACGTGGTTCCAGGCGTTGGCGATGAGGACGGGGTCAGTGGTGGTCACGGCGTACCACTCGCTGCCGGTGCCGAAGCCAAAGCGCACCTTGCGGCCCACCGTCTGCAGGGTGGGGTAGGCGCTGCTCTGGCCGCTGTTCTTGCCCAGGATGCCCTGCACATGGGGCGGGGCCCAGCCGAACTGAAACACATCGTCTCCCTGGCAGTCCTGGTACTCCACCTTGATCTCGTGCACGCCGCTGGTGCTGACGTGGAAGCGCACGCTGCCCTCATACAGTTCGTCCACGCCCAAATAGGGTTTGAGCAGGATGAGGCTGCCATCCAGATACACCCCAGCGCCGCCGCCGAAGCGGTAGAAGAAGGTATAGTACCCCGCTTGGAAGCGGAAGTTCCCCGTGTACCGACGGGAGATACAGGGGCTCCAGGCGCCGTACAGATCATGCTCTATGTTGACCAGCCACGTCCCGCGAGGCGAGTCCACCGCATCCATAGAATCCTGCGGCCAGTTCACGCACCAGTCGCTGACCGGAGAGCCGCTCCAACCGATGTTGCGCCAGGTCTTCTGGTTGAAGTGGCAGTCCGGGTCCACAGGTTCGCCCTGATCCAGGGGGTAGACCCAGGCGGCGATGGTGAACTGGCCATCGCTCAGGTCCAGGCTGGGGCTGGCATCCACGCGCAGGTACTCATTTCCGTAGAAGTACGCGGCTCCCTGGCCAAAGACGCCGTCAGTGCTGCCGGGGCAGGCATACCAGCTACACTCGCCGTCGTTGCCAAGGCCAGAGGCATCGGCAAAATAGGTGTCCTGGTATATATTGCGGTGCTGCTCTTCGAACTGCAGCCGGAGAACCGGCCTGCCGTACAAGGTGCGGATCTCCTCCGGGGTCAAGGCCCGCTTGAAGACACGCACGTCGTCAATGCGGCCTTTGAAGCCCCTGCCGCCTAAGGCTCGGCCCAGGTAGACCGTGCCATCGCCCTGGAAAGCGACATGACCGGTCTCAGCTTTCTTCAACTCGCCGTTGACGTAGATGGATTGTTCCTGCGTGTCTTTGTCGTAGCGAAAGACCAGGTGGTACCAGGCGTTGGCGGCAATGATGAAGCCGCTATCCAGATCGTTGCCGTAGAAGCCCATGTAGGGCTTTCTGTTTCGGATGACCAGATGCAACCCCTTGTTGGTAGCCATCGTATCCGTGCCCAGGATGGCCCTGTCGCTGGCAGAGCCACTGCCGGAGAAGTCACTGCCATTGATCCAGGCGGAGACGGAGAAGCTGCTATTCTTCAGGCCCAGGCGGACGGTGTCGGGCAGGGCGATGTACTGGGAGCCGTCGAATCTCACGGAGTAGTCAAAGTAGCCGGATTCCTGGCTCGTGGGACAGGCCGTGCAGGCGCCGTTGGCCGGCGGCATGGCGCCGGAATGATCCTGGAAGGTGGTGGCCGTGCCCGGCTCATCGAGGGGCAGCCACATCTCGGCAAAGCCCGACTGCTCGCGCCAGTTGGTGATGAGGGCGGAGGCCACCTGGGTCAGGCTGACGGCGCGGGAGGCGGTGACGTTGGCCGCCTGTACCGTGCCGGATATGGCCGTCTGTTCCAGGGGCTGCAGGACGAAGGTGAGGGGCGGTACGTTGACCTGGGACAGAGCCGACGAGTCGGTGGCGGCCAGGGAGAACAGACCCTGGGCGTAGCGGTCGTAGAGCTTGTTGCCCACCGTGGCCGTGTAGTTCAGGGTATCGCCTACCTGGACGAAGGAGTCGTTGGGGTTGTAGCGGGCCTTCAGCAGCATGTTCTGGATCTCGGTTTGAGAGAGCGCCCGGTCAAATACGGCCACCTCGTCTATGAGGCCGTTAAAGCGCTCGCTGCTGGTAGCACTACCCTGAGATGTTGTGGCGCCGATGAGCAGGGCATCATCGGGGTCGGCATGGGCTGGGGCGCTGTGGGTGATGGTCCCCTTGTTGACACCGTCCACGTAGAAGGTGACGGCGTTGTTGCCATCCATCACGGCGGCCACGTGTTGCCACTGGTTGGTCTGGAGGCCAATGCCTGTGGAGGTGTAATCCTTCACGCCGAAGGTGGTGAAACGCAGATCCGTGCCAGAGGTACCGAAGCCAAAGCCGTTGTTGCTGCTGGTCCTGGCCGTGGCCACGATCCGCCGCCCCCCAGATAACTGGGTGGGATTGATCCAGGCGGCTACGGTGAAGTTGTTGCGCAGGGCGTTGATCTGGCTGCGGGGGATGGTCAGGAACTCGTTCCCATAGAACTGCACCGCAGCGCCGTACTTGCCGTCCCTGCCCGCGTCGGGACATGCGCCCACGCTACAAGCAGCGTTATTTCGGTAGCCGGAGTAGTCGGCGAAGGTCTCTGAACGGGCGGCTTCCTCAAAGCGCAGGAGCAGGCGAGGCGCGCCGGCCTCCCACGCCCCGGCCTGCAGGGCCAGCACGGTGGGGTCCTGCCAGACCCGGGGGTTGAAACCGTAGACCTTCTCCTTGAAGTCGCTCAGGCCGTCGTTGTCGGTGTCTGGCTCTAGAGGGTCAGAGATGACCCAGGTGCGTAGTTGCGTGCCGTCCGGGGCAAAGGCGTAGACGAACTCCCAGCCATCCGCCTCCTCTTTGTCGGTCAGACCGTCGCCGTCGGTGTCCTTGCGGTTGGGGTCAGTGTCCAGCCGGAATTCCTCGGCGTCGGAGAGACCGTCGGCGTCGGTATCAAAGAGGGTGGGGTCGCTGCCGTTCTGGAACTCAAAGAAGTCGGACAGGCCGTCGCCGTCGCTGTCCCACCTGCTATCGTCTGGGTCAGATCCACGATCCATGCGGTTGAGCAGGCCGTCGCCGTCGAAGTCCTTTTGTCGCCCAAATGTCAAATCGCCGGTCTGTCCCCAGGCAAGACTGTAGCCGCCGTCCTTGCCGATGGGCTGGTAGAAGTCGTCCAGAGTGGCAGGGAAGACGTCAAAGGTGAGGGTCTGCCCTATGTCCATGTGGCTGGTGCCCCGTTCGGCGCGGATGTGGCAGACCGGCACGAGACACAGGTAGGGGATATAAGGGGTGACAGCACACATAGGGTTGATGATGTTGGGAACAACGAAACACTCCTGGGCGGGGACGGCATAGCCCTCCGACAGGTACAGCGAAGGCTTGCGGTTAATGCCGGCCTCGCTGAAGGGGATGCCGCTGCTGAGGGCAGTTGGCGCTATGTAGAACTCTTTGTCGTTGCCGGTAGGTTGCCAGGGGTGGCCGGTGGCGTCTTGTTCGTTGCGGTCAATGAGGTCCTTGCCGTCCTCATCCACGTGCAGGTCCTTCTGCTCGGTCTGCCACTCGTACTTGAAGGTGGATGATTTCAAGTTCTTTTCGCCGTCTATGGTGTACTGCCAGGCATAGGAGGCCGCCTTCCAGTCTATGGGAATCTTTACCAGGTTGATGGTGTTGGTGAGGGGGGCGGTGTACTGGATCTCGTTGCCCACGGAGACGCCCAGGTCTGGATCAACGAAGTCGTAATCAAACGCGCCGAAGACCAGGCGGTCTTCGCGTTCCAGGTCCACCATGATCGTCGCGCCGTAGATGAGCCAACCGATGCCTGTGGCCAGCAGGCCAGAGATGCCCTGGCAGAACCATTCGCCGAACTCGGTAGCGGCCAGTTTATCGGCGGGTACGGCGGTGCAGATCAGGAAGATCAGGGCGTCTACGGCCCCCAGAATGGCCGCAATCACCTGGCCAACGACGGGGATGAAGTTGATGGCAAACAGGATGGCCGTGGCCACGGTGGTGGCGATCACCTGGGCAAAGGCGGCGTTCATGGCGATGCTGCCAAACTTGACGTTGCCAATGACCATGTTGGCTATAAACAGCGCGGTAAAGCCCACGCCCACGACGATGACGCCCACGATGCCGGCAATCGTACCCGCTTTGCTCAGCGCTCCCAATGTGCCTTTAGCGGCCTGGTAGACCGTTTTCATCGCCTGGTAAGTGTACGTCAGGAAGGCGATGGCCTTGCCGGTGATGGCCAGGACTAAGGCTGCTGTCTCGTTCTTGATGGCTGAGGCCAGGATATACAGGGTGACAATAGCCACCACAGCCACCCCCAGGACAGCACTTTCCGCCGCCTTCAATCGTGTGGCTTTATTAGACAACTTGCTGAACAGGTCTTTCAAAGTAGACCCCATCGCCTTGGGCGTCCCCTTGATGGCGCCAAGAACGGCAAGGAACCGCATCTTTGCGGGCACAGTGGCCAGACTGGCCAGTCTCTTAGCCACCTCAGGGCTAAGAGCTGCAAAGATGGCATCAAGTTCATCCTGCAGCCCTTTGATGGCCTCCATAGCGCTCTCGGCAATGCTTTCCGTCAGTTTGCTCACCAAGTCCATGCTGGCCCAGACCACGTCCTGAGCGTAGGCAGTGAGCTCTGCATCGGTCTCTTGCGGTTGGAATTGATAGATGGCCTGGCCGTTCATGGCCACCAGACCCGCCCGCCCCTGAAATAGAGACAGGTACTGGGCCTGGGCCACGGCCACCATCCCATCAACGATGTAGTCGCCGTAAACGTCCAGGGTCTGATCGGCCTGGAAGCGCTGTTTGAGGCTGGCCTCCAGGAGGTCCCAATATTCTTCGATGGGGATGGACTGCCAGTCCCCATCGCGGAAGCGGTAGGGCGCCCAGGACAGGCTGGCGATGGTCTCCAGCGGTCGTTTGGCCGTGCCCGTGCCGGCGTCCAGCGTGACCGTAGCGCCGGTGATAGCCCGGAAGTCCTGCATGTCCAGGCTGACCACGCGGTACATCTCCTCTCGGGCGAAGAGCAGGGTGGGTTTGATGTCCGTGTAGCTCTGGAAATTGTCGTTCAGGACCTTCGCCGTCTCCGAGACCATGATGTTGGCCACGTGGTCCTGAGTGGGATAGGAGAAGTCTTTGACGTGCAGGGTGGCCGTCAGGGGGATGCCCAGGCGGTCGGTGAGCGTCACCGATGGGGTTAGCGGGGAATTGAAACGCCGGGCAATGGTATCTTCGGCTACGGTGATGCCATCGCTCTGCGTGTAAATCCCCAGGTCACGGATCTTGTCGTCGTCTTGATCGCGGCCGGTGACGAACGCATTTTCCAGCCCCCTGGTCAGCAGCCAGAGCCAATCGCCATAAGGCGCGTGGGATGGTGTGCTGGGGGCCGGGTCCTCCCAGAGGATGGACACGTTCAGGCCGTGATCCTCGCGCACAGAGAGGCCGGTGAGATACCAGTCGTCGCTGTAGGCGTGGACGATCTGGGTGTTGTCCAGGTCCCAACTGCTCTCGTACATGCACCAGTAGTCGGATGCATAGGGGAAGTCCTCCGCCAGCGGCTTGCAGCGGTCGGCGATCATCTGCACCAGCCAGACCACCCGCACCTGCTGGGCATTCCCCAGGCTGGCGCCGCTGGGCTGGTAGGGCACACGGGCAGAGAAGGCCACTCGTCCGCCGCCGGACTCATCGGGGACGATGTTGAGGGGCGCGTAGAGCAGCACGTTGCCGACCTTGTCTTTATCCCGCACGGTGACGCCGTAGGGTCGGAGCGGCTGCGGATCAATCATGTTGTCCGTGTCCGCGTTGGCGATATCGCCCAGGGGCGCACAGGCCGGGGAGTGGCCCTCTGCCTGCAAGGTGATGAAGTGCTCGCCGTCGGCTAAAGTAACCAGCTTGCGATTGGAGATGGTATACGTTCCGCTGGAGACGTTTTCCCAGCGGTAGGCCTCGCTGCCGCCGGTGGTGCAGGCGCCGGTATAGATGCCCACCTTGCCCACAGGGGTCTGGCCCTGAAAGTCAAAGGTCAGGCGGATATTTGCGCCGTCCTGCTGCATCCCTATGGTAGCGCTTATCCACTGCTGGTAACCGCTATCGAGATCAATGTAGTCCTCGCCCTGCAGTTGGAGGCTGGTGCGCGGGTTGGTGAAGGCCAGGGGGAGGTTGCTGCCGGACATCTGGACTTCCAGCATGGGGATCAGGCGCATATCGCCATTGGCCGCGCGGGGATCGGCCTTGATCTGCTCCGCCGTCAGGCCATCGGCGAAGGTGGAGTCATTGCCGCGCCGGCGCATGATCTGGCCGTCCTCGTCGCCGCTGGGCCAGTCCAGGACGTTGAGGGCGTAGGTCAGGTGCTCAGGATTGGTCGGGCGCAACTGGAAGTCCACAAAGACGGGATAATAGGTGTTGGGCTGCCCTGGTTTGTGGCTCAGGTTTTGCACATTCAGGTTGAAAGGGTTGGCGCGGTTGAAGGGCGTGGTGTTGCCCAGGACGGTCTCGGGGGAGAGGTCAATCTTATCGGGGACGCCGTCGCCGTCGCTGTCCAGGTCAAAGAGGTCTGGGGCGCCGTCGTTATCGGTGTCGCGGCAGGCGGTGGCTGGGTCGGGTGTAGCCCCATCGGTGGTGGCGCGCTCCGGGCACTCCGTGAAATCGGGTCGGCCGTCCTTGTCCGTGTCCGGGCCGTTGGGGTTGGAGTACCATCGCTTGCCCCTGTATTCAAAGCCGGCCACCTCCAGATAATCGCCGATGCCATCGCCGTCGCTGTCAAAGCCGGTGGCCGCCGTTGGGTCGGTGCCCAGGCGCAGCACCTCCCAGCCGTCCTGCAGGCCGTCGCCGTCGGTATCTTTCTTGGTGGGGTCTGTATCATATTCCGCTTTTTCGTCGCAATCGGTCAGGCCGTCTTGGTCCGTGTCGGTGTTCTTTTCGTCGTCGGTGCAAGTGGAAGACTGAGATTGGATATTGGAGATTGGAGATTGGATGGTGGAGATTGGAGACCTGTCCTGAGCGAAGCCGAAGGATTGGATGTTGGAGATTGCGTATTGCGTATTGCGTACTCCCAATGGATCCTGATGCGGATCCCAATCTGAGCCGGTCAGTGTCTCCTGCACCTCGTGAGCGGCCTCTTGCTCTTGCTGGCGCTGTTCATGTTCTGCACGCTGGGCCGCCATCCGCTGGGAAAAGGTCTGGGCCTGATGGCCTTGCATCAATGGCGTGACGACCATGGAAACGATGACAGCTACCACCGTAGCCACGTAGACCTTCTTGGACTTGCGATAGATGATGAGCAACAGCAGCAGCCCAAGCATGCCCGTCACCAGTGCGGCCTGCCGCCCGACCCGTTGCCACTCACGGGCGGTGTGCGGCAAGCCCAGGGTGCTCGCCGTCCAGGCCACAGGGTTTTCGAAGAAGCTGGGGGCCGCCGCCATCTGCCGGGCAAAGTGGGAGAAATCGGTCTGGATGTCGGCTTCAATCCGCTCACCGTTGCGCTCCGGAGGGTAGACCAAGTGGACGCTCAGGCGCAGCGGCAGGCCGCGGCTGTCAATCCATACTTCGCCCTGGCCGGTGGCGCCCCTGTAAACCGCAGAGGAGTCTAAGGTCAAACCTAAGGGGAGTTCGCCCTTTTCCCGCAGTTGACGTTCCAGTTGGTCGCGCAGGTGCTCCGCAAAGGCGGGGCCGTCTACGTCGAAGGCGTAGCGAGTAAAAACGAGATAGGGGGATAGGGGGGTGGGGAGATGGGGAGACTTCTCCCCATCCCCCCATCCCCCCACCTCCCCATCTTCAGGAGAGAGAGAGAGGGTCTCCGTGCCTACTTCGCGCACGTTCTTGGCTCCGGCCAGATACGACATCAGGTCGTTGCCGGGGGCGAAGGCGTTGGAAAGGTCGTCCATCTCCTGCCACTCGCCGCCGATGGTGCGGCCGTAGGTGCGGTCGCCGTCTATACGCATCTCCACGCCGTCTTTGCGGGTGAGCGCGTTACCGCCGCCAGTCCACAGGGCGAGAGACATCTGGCGCTCCGTCAGGTTGGTCTGTCCCTCCAGGTAGATGGTATCCTTGCGGCTGCTGCGGCCCACGTTGATCAGGGCCGGCGCCGGGTAGGTCTTCTGCACAATTTCCGTGCTGAAGCCGTAGACATCGGCCTCCTGGGCACGCTGCCAGGCAGCCTGGACCTCGTGCTCCGGCGAGGAGGAAGCGGACACCGACGACAGCCGGCCCCAGGCCCAATTCCAGGCATCGGCCACCTCGTGGGGCAGCGAAGTCAGCGGGGCGATGACTACGGCCGTGAAGAGCAACCCGACGCTCACGGCTACCAGAAGATACCTTAGATTACGGGAGCGTTTCATGATGTTCCTCCTTCTTGCCCTCTACCGGCCTGAGGCCATGGTCCAACCTGC
>JACNHM010000633.1 GCA_014383605.1 Chloroflexota bacterium | reverse complement strand
TACGCGCCGTAGGGGGTGGGGGTTGGTAGATCGGGAAACTGGTAGATTGGGAAACCCAGTAGACCCCAAAAGCTCGCGGTGGACTGCCAAGTCCACCGTGACCAGGAATGAACCCCTCCCCCTCACAGGGGGAGGTTGGGAGGGAGTGGGGCCAACGTCCTCAGAACAAGGAGGCCTGCCCAACTCGCCCCGGTCTCAGGAACAGGACCCCCTCTCCCCTGCACCCTCCCCGGCAGGAGGACCCTCTATCTCGCGCACTGCCCAAACCCGCATCGCCCGCGCCGCCGGACAGGTGATGCTGCTCTTCGTCCTCAGCCGGCTGCTGGGGCTGGCGCGGGAGATGATCATCGGCGCCCGCTTCGGCACCAGCGCCGAGCTGGACGCCTACCTGGCCGCCTTCCGCCTGCCCGACCTCATCTTCCAGCTCGTCGCCGGCGGCGCGCTGGGCTCCGCCTTCATCCCCACCTTCACCGCCCATCTGACAAAGGACGACCGCGCCGCCGCCTGGCGGCTGGCCTCGGCGGTGATCAACCTGGTGCTGCTCCTCCTCACGCTGGTCGCCCTGCTGGCCGCCCTCTTCGCCCGCCCGCTGGTGGCCCAGGTCATCGCCCCCGGCTTCCCCCCCGCCCAGCAAGCCCTCACCGCCCAACTGCTGCGCGGGCTGCTGATCTCCACCGTCATCTTCGGCGTCAGCGGCATCGTCATGGGCGTCCTCAACTCCTTCCAGCACTTCCTGGCCCCCGCGCTGGCCCCGGCCATCTACAACCTGGGCATCATCGCCGGAGCCTGGTGGCTGGCCCCCCGCTGGGGCGTGCGCGGATTGGTCGCCGGCGTCGTGGCCGGGGCCGCCGGCCACCTGCTGGTGCAGCTCCCGGCGCTGGCGCGGCGCCGGCCTCGTTACCTCCCCACGCTGGGCCTGCGCCAACCCGACGTGCGCGAGGTGGCGCGGCTCATGGGACCGCGGGTACTGGGGCTGGCCGTGGTGCAGATCAACTTCCTGGTCAACACCATCCTGGCTTCCGGGCTGGCCGAAGGAAGCCTGGCCGCGCTCAACTACGCCTGGCTGCTGATGCTGCTGCCGCAGGGGGTGGTGGCCCAGGGCATCGCCACGGCCGCCTTCCCCACCTTCTCGGCGCTGGCGGCGCGCGGCGAGCAGGCCGAGATGCGCGCCACCTTCAGCGCCACGCTGCGGGCCATCCTCGTCCTGTCCATCCCCGCCAGCGCCGGGCTGTTCGTGCTGCGCCTGCCGCTGATCCGGCTGCTGCTGGAGCGCGGAGCCTTCAGTGCTGCCTCCACCGCCGCCGTGGCCTACGCCCTGGCCTTCTTCAGTTGGGGACTGGTGGCCCACGCCGCCGTGGAGATCGCCGCCCGCGCCTTCTACGCCCTGCACGACACGCTGACGCCCGTGCTCATCGGTCTGGGGACCATAGCCCTGAACATCGTGCTCAGCCTGGCCCTGCTGCGACCGCTGCAGCACGGCGGGCTGGCCCTGGCCAACACCGTGGCCACGGGATTGGAGATGGTCGTGCTGCTGGCGCTGCTGCGCCGCCGCCTGGGCGGATTGCAGGGACGCCGGGTGGGGAGGGCCGCGCTGCGCGCCGCCCTGGCCAGCGGCGTCATGGCCCTACCGCTGGCCGCACTGCTGGCCCGCTGGCCCGCTGCCCCTCCCCTGCTCCTGGGCGGCGGCGGCATCCTGCTGGGAGGGGCGATCTACCTGCTGGGCATGGCCGCGCTGCGCTCCGAGGAACTGCGCATGCTGCCCGCATTGCTGCGACGCCGGCAGCGTTAGCTCGACTCAGACTATGGGTAGAAGGCCAATCGTATTGGCCGTCAAAGGCCTGTTGCTCCGTCAACGCCCAAGTGACATAACCATCTCAGACTATGGGTAGACCATCTCAGACTATGGGTAGAAGGCCAATCGTATTGGCCGTCAAAGGCCTGTTGCTCCGTCAACGCCCAACACGGTTGAGCTTCTACCCCTGTTCGCCAGACTCCCAGACTTCCGAAGTCTCTGAGACTTCGGAAGTCTCCAGCGCCGTACAGGTGCAACGCACTTCCAAAGTGCGTTGCACCTGCATGCCCCTCAAGTCCACCTTCATGAAGAAATCGCACTGCTTGTTCCCGCACCGTTGTGGTCACTCTTTCTCAAACGTAACAGGCTCCCACCCCTGTTACGTTTGAAACGTAACCAGAACGTAACAGGCTAAACCTTGTCCAACCCTCCTTTCCAGTATCCTGAAAGCGGATCGAGACAACCGCCAGTTTGTCCCCGGCGTTGTTTGGAGGTCAGGAGTTACGCAGTTGTCCTTCAAAAGGGTGGGTTTGACCGCGGAGCACGCTGAGAACGCCGAGATTTCCTGGATTTTCTCTGCGCACTCCGCGTTCTCGGCGGTAAATAAGTTCTGACTGCGTAAGTCCTGGGAGGTATAATGCTGAGTGAATTCGGGCCCATTGGCGAAGCAAAGAGAGGTGAATGACATGGCCACGATCACGTTCAGCGATATTCTCGACGACCTGAGAGTTGCCGACCAGGTGCTAAGAAAATTCGAGCAGCGCTACTGGATAAGCTCAGCCGACTTCTACAAACTCTATTCTCAGGGCTTGCTGGACGACGGTCAGCACCGTGAAGACCTCTCGGAGTGGGCCGGTTATTACAAGATCAAGCTCAAACGGGAGGCGGCGCTGGAACAATTGTCGCGGCAGCGGCTGGAGCGTTTGCGCAGCCAGGCCACTGATGAAGCGTTTGAGCTGCTCCCGGAGGAACCTGTCCTGGAGCTGGCCTGATGGCCCAATTCTCCCGTCTGGCGTATGAGCGATTGCTCTACATGCTCCCCGAGCAGTACCCTTACGATCCACAGCCCCATCCTGAGAACCCCGATCTGGCCTCGACCTTCCCCCACCATCACCACGAGCCACCCGACATCAAACACAACCGC
>JACNHM010000487.1 GCA_014383605.1 Chloroflexota bacterium | reverse complement strand
CTGGTTCTGGTTCTGGTTCTGGTTCTGGTTCAGGTTCTGGTTCTGGTTCAGGTTCAGGTTCAGGTTCGGGTTCAGGTTCGGGTTCAGGTTCGGGTTCCGGCTCAGGCTCCTCGATCAGCCGTACCCAGCCGCTGTGCACCCAGCGGTCGGTGCCGATGCGGTACCAGACGGCCCCGGCGACGGTCGCTTCCTCGAAGATGTCCACCTCCGTGCCGTTGGGCAACTGAGCCACCGGCGGGTTGTCGGAGCGCACGCCCGGCTGGGCGCGCACGTTGAGCAGCGAGGCGGTGACCACGCCCCGTGCCATAGGCTCCGGCTGCGGCCCGGGTGGCGGCTCTGGCGGGGGTTCGGGAGGCGGTTCAGGTGGCGGCCCTGGGGGCTGGCCCAGCACCACGCCGCGCAACTCCGAGGGCTGCAGGAGGTCTACCGCGCTGGCCGCGACCCAATCCAGGCCGGCGGTCTGATACCAGAGCGCGCCGCCGCCGACCGTTTCGGCTTTGATGGCCAGGTAGGTGCCTGTGCCCAAGACGCGGGAGACCTGGCCGCCGCCGGGAGCGGTGTAGGCGGTCACCCCGCTCCACATGGGCCGGGCGTAGCGGAAGGGCAGCCAGGGCTGATCGTCGGCCACGGCTTGCGACACTTCGGGCGGTGCGGCGAAGATTACCTCGGGGATGTCGGCGGCAGGCTCGGCGAAGCGCAGCGGCTCCACCACCGGGAAGGTGACCTCCAGAGGGCTTTCGGCCAGGGTGGTCAGCCAGAAACCGGCAGCATCCAGCAAGTCCACGGCCACGGCGTAGCGGCCGGGCTTGGCATAGCTGAGAGTCCACTGTGCGGTTTGCTCGGCGCCTTGGGCACCGTCCAGCCAGTGCACCTGAGCGGCGCCGCCATCCACGCGCAGCCGCTGATCCGCTGCCAGGCCGCTGACTTGCAGGTTGACGGCCACCTGCAGCGTCTGATCGAGATGGTGCAGGGCGAAGAGCGGCAGTTCGGGACGGGCAGCGGCGGGCGCTTCCGGCGGTGCAGTTGGCTCGGTGCGGGCCGAGACGGTGACGTCGCCCCAGTGGAGGTGGGCGGTGTGGGGATCGGGGCTGGCATAGGTGTGGGTGGCCAAGTCCTGGCTGCGCTGCTCTCGCCAGGTGACGGCGGTGGGAGCGCACAGTGTGCCCAGGTCCACCGTATGGCCGTCGCCAGTCTCCAGCCGGGCGGGAGCGCAGGCGGCGGCAGCCTGATCGCTGGCGGCAGCGAATTCCACTTGAAAACGGACGCTGCGGCCATCTGGTTCGGGCCGCGCTCGCAAACGGATGGGCAGCATCATCAGATCCCTCCTTCACACATGTCGGTGATTGAGATCGGTGGCGAGAGGCCCTCACCTCGCCGGCGGTTCGTATCGCTCGTAGTAGCCCAGAACCTGGCCGTCTGTGTCCCGCACCACCCGCATGTAGATGCGGTGCTTCTCGTCGTCGGTGATGAGGCGCTCCTCCAGCCCGGCCTGCATGTCGGCCAGGGTCTCGACGATGATCTGCTGCGATTGCTCGTTGTGGCAATCCAGCAGGGAGCTGCCCAGCAGCTTCTCCCCCTCGCTGTAGTAGGCGATGGCCGCCTCGTTCATGTAGCGGATGGTGTGCTCTGTGTCGGTGAACAGCAGAGGGTCTTTGAGGCTGTCCAGGATGGCAGCCATGAGCGTAGCGTCAATCATGATGTCGGCGTCTCCAACTTGTTGGGGGTGCGGCGCAACGAACCCGAACAAGTTCGAGACTCCGATGCGCCATTGGCTTTGCACCCATTCTACCACACCTTGCCCCAGCGGTCAAAGGGCATCGCTTAATATTCTGGGGCATCACCAATCTGCCAACCTGCTGCCTCCCGCGCAAGTGGATGTGGCGATTTGACAGGGTGGGGCATTGGGTGTATAATCTATGTGCAACATACAGATAGATGGATGTTACATGGAGATACGACATGCCTAGAGGCTGGCGAAGAGGTTGGAGGGGGGGGCAGGGCATGCCCCGCTGGCGGCGCATTGCCCGTTTCGTGCAGCCCTGCCTGTTGCTGCTGCTGCACCAAGGCCCCTCCCACGGTTACAACTTGATGGAAAACCTGAAGGAGTTTGGCTTCAGCGAGGACCCCGTGGACTCCAGCGCGGTCTACCGCTATCTGCGGGAGATGGAGGAGGAGGGGTTGGTGGCCTCGGAGTGGGATACGGAGGCCAGCGCCGGCCCGGCGCGGCGGGTCTACCGCATCACCGAGGAGGGCGATCGTGCCCTGGCCTGGTGGGCGGCAGGATTGCAGGAGACGGACCGGGTGCTGCACCGCTTCTTGCAGGCCTACGATCAGCACATGGAGGAGGGAAAGGGTGAGCATCACGGATGACCTGCTGGCCACGCTGCCCGACGACGCTACAGTGCAGGAGGTGCGCATCGGGGCCTTCTGGACGGCGGTGGTGGTAGAGCGGGGAGGCCGGCGGTGCTGCGGCCTGGCTTCAGCGCTGCGCGGGGAGGACCATCATCAGAGCGGCCACTACCCGGTGCGGGGGGCGGGGTGGCTGACGGAACGCAGCGCGCTGGAATTGGCTGGCCTGATCCACTCCGACAGCCTGCTGGAAGCCAGCATCGGCATGGCCACGATCAACGCTCTGCTGGAGGTAGACGAAGACACCTGCGTGGAACTGAACGCCGCCGAAGTGATCGGCGAGAGGGGAGCGGGGAAGCGCGTGGCCATCGTGGGTCACTTTCCCTTCATCCAGAGTTTACGGGAAGCGGTAGGGCAGTTGTGGGTGCTGGAGCTGCGTCCGGGGCCAGAGGACCTGCCCGCCGAAGCTGCGTCGGAGGTCATCCCCCAGGCGGACGTGGTGGCCATCACCAGCACGTCACTGATCAACCGCACCTTTGATGGGCTGCTGGCTCTGTGCCGGCCGGATGCCTACGTGCTGCTGCTGGGCCCCAGCACGCCGCTGTCGCCGCTGCTGTTCGACCACGGCGTGCATCTCCTTTCGGGCGCGCTGGTGGACGATGTGGACAGCGTGCTGCGGCTGGTGAGCCAGGGGGCCAGTTTCCGGCAGATCCATCGCGGCGGCGTGCGGCTGGTGACAATGGCAGATTAGGTATGGGGTATCAGTGATTGGCGATCAGGGATGCCTGATCCCTGATCACTGAGACCGGCATCGAAGTCAGAACAACTCAAGGATAAGGTGACATGCTTACAGAGGAACAGATAATTGATGCGCTGCGCGGGGTCATGGACCCCGAGTTGCGGCGCAGTTTGGTGGAACTGGGGATGGTCAAGAACGTGGAGATCGAAGACGGGCAGGTGCGCTTCACGCTGGCCCTGACCACGCTGGCCTGTCCCCTGAAAGAGCAGATCGTATCCGAGGCGCGGGCGGCAGTGCTGGCCCTGGAGGGGATCGAAACGGTGGACGTCAAGTTGGCGGAGATGACCGTCGAAGAAAAAAAGCGCATTGGCATTGGCAACCCGGATGAAGGGGGAATCGCCGAGCACTTTAACGACATCAAACGGGTCATCGCCGTGATGAGCGGCAAGGGAGGCGTGGGCAAATCGCTGGTCAGCAGCCTGCTGGCAGTGGCCCTGCGCCGTCAGGGGGAACGGGTCGGCGTGCTCGATGCCGACATCACCGGCCCCAGCATCCCCAAGATGTTCTTTCCCAACAGCGTCCGGCCCGGTCAGAGCCCGCTGGGCATTCTGCCCGCCGAGACAGAGACGGGCATCAAAGTCATGTCCATCAACTTGCTGCTGCCCAACGAGGACGACGCGGTGATCTGGCGCGGGCCGCTGATCAGCGGAGCCATCCGGCAGTTCTGGGGCGACGTCTTCTGGGGCGATCTGGACTGGTTGATCGTAGACCTGCCGCCGGGCACTTCCGACGCTTCGCTGACGGTGATGCAGTCGCTGCCCATGAGCGGCGTGGTGTTGGTCAGTTCGCCGCAGGATTTGGCGGGCATGGTGGTACGCAAGGCGGCCAGCATGGCCCAGCGGCTGGGCGTGCCTATCCTGGGACTGGTGGAGAACATGAGCTATTTCGTCTGCCCCGATACAGGCAAACGGTACGAGCTCTTCGGCCCCAGCCATGCCGAGGAGATGGCTCGCAAGCTGTGGATACCGTTCCTGGGGCGGTTGCCCATTGATCCGGAGATTGCCAGGCTCTGTGATGCAGGCCAGATCGAAGAGTATGCAGCCGAGGAATTCGCTCCCATGGCCGAGCAGCTGATGAAGGCCGCCCGGCCAGCCAGGCAACCAATGTTCCCCGTTGGGCCTGGAAAGAAGTGATAGGGATCCTATCCAACTTACCAATTTATCCGCATACTGATCTGACAAAATGCGAGGAGGTGAATACGATGCCAGGATTTGATGGAACAGGACCAGCCGGGATGGGGCCAATGACCGGCGGCGCACGAGGGTGGTGCAATCCATACAGCCCTCCGTACGCAGGCGCGCGTGTGGCGCCTTTTGGCTCGTATGGCGCGCCTCGTGCCTATCGCCCCTATTCTTTCCGGCCTTACGGAGGGTATCCACCAGCTTACGGCTTTGGGCGTCCTCGATGGGGCCTGGGGCGCGGCGGGTGGGGCCTGGGTAGAGGCTGGGGTGGTCGGGGGCGCGGCAGAGGTCGCGTGTGGTAGAGAGGTTGCTCGTCAGGATAATATTTCCACAGAAAGGAGGTGAACAAGATGCCAAGAGGAGATCGAACTGGGCCGATGGGCGAGGGCCCGATGACGGGCCGGGGTGCCGGCACCTGCGCGGGCTACGATATGCCAGGCTACGCCCATCCGTTCCCCCGAGGCGGCTTCGGCCGAGGCTGGGGACGCGGTGGGGGACGTGGCTGGGCACGCGGCATGGGGCGCGGCTTCCGCTGGCGCCACTGGCACTACGCCATGGGAATGCCGGCCTGGCCGCGCTTCGGCTACGGGCCAGCGTGGGGCCCGCCGCCTATGGACTACGGCCCCTACGCTCCATCTCCCGACGAGGAGCTCGACGCGCGCAAGGAACAAGCGCAATGGCTGAAAGAGGAACTGGAAGCCATCAGCCAGCGCATCGAGGAACTCGAAGGGGAGGAGTGAGTGTCCTCCCGCAAGTCCTGGAACCTGCGGGAGGATGAGGAAACGGGGCGGGTGAGTACCATCAGGCGGTTCGCCACCCGCCCCGACACCCCACACGTGATGCGTGATCCGTGACGCGTGAAACGGAATACGCAGCACGCAACACGTTTCACATTTTGAATTGTACTCTTGATTAAGGAGAATTGCAAATGAGAATCGTCGTCACATCGAACGGCCGCGATCTGGACGCGCCGGCCAGTCCCGTGTTCGGGCGCTGTCCTGTCTACGTCTTCGTGGATACTGAGACCATGCAGTGCGAGGCCGTGGACAATCCGGCCATGTCTGCTGCCGGCGGAGCCGGCATACAGGCTGCCCAGTTCATCGTCGAACAAGGTGCCCAAGCCGTGCTGTCTGGCAACATGGGCCCTAACGCCTTCAACGTCTTCCAGGCCGCCAACGTGCCCGTGTATCTCATCAGCGGGGGGACGGTGCAGGAGGCGGTGGAAGCGTACAAGGCGGGGCGGCTGCCCTCCACTGCCGACGCCAACGTCCAGGCTCACGCCGGGATGGGGATGGGCCGCGGCATGGGCATGGGCATGGGTCGTGGCAGGGGCCGCGGTATGGGCTGGGGGATGACACCGCCAGCAGCGAGTTCGGCTCCGACCGCTCCTCGCGAGCGTGGACGAGAGGAAGAAATCGCCGAATTGGGGCGGGCGGCTGGCGAGTTACGCCAGCAATTGGCCGAGATAATGGAGCGGATCGAGAAACTGGGAAAGGAAAGCTGATTATGCGTATCGCTATTTCTGCAGATGACAAGAACGGTCTCGACAGCGTGGTCAGCCCGCATTTCGGGCGCTGCCCGCACTACATTCTGGTGGACGTGGAGGGCCGGGAGGTGAAGAGTGTCAACTCCGTGGACAACCCCTACTACGGCCATCACGCGCCGGGACAGGTGCCGGGCTTTATCCACAGCCAGGGCGTGGACGTGATGCTCACCGGCGGTATGGGCGGGCGGGCCATCGGCTTCTTCCAGCAGTACGGCATCGAGGCCATCACGGGCGCGTCAGGCACGGTGCGGCACACCCTACAGCGTTACCTTGGCGGCACACTGAGCGGCGCCGCACCCTGCCGCGAGAGCGTCGAGCATGCTCACGAGGAGGAGCACGCCGCGGGCGAGTACGAGAAGGACGACGTGGGCCGGTTGCGTGAGGAAGCGGAGATGCTGCAGCAGCAGTTGGCGGAGGTGATGGCTCGTCTGGATCGGCTGGGAGGCGCAGGGTAAGCCATGAGCAAAGCCGCAGCTTCCGATTTTGACAGGGCCATGGAGGAACTGCAACGGCTGATAGACGAAGAAGAGAGGGTCACCTACTCGCCTCAGGTCATCCAGGAGAGCCACTTTCCTCAGAATCTGGGACGCATGAGCGCGCCCGACGCGTTCGCCGTCGTACGCGGCTGGTGCGGCGATACCATGGAGATCTACCTGAGAGTGGACGACGGCAGGATTGCCCAGGCGACGTTCATGACCGATGGCTGCGGTCCCACTGTAGCCTGCGGGAGCAAGCTGACCAGCGTGGTCCAGGGCCTGTCACTGGAGGAAGCTCAGCAGATCACTTCAGATGAGCTACGGACGGCTCTGGGTGGCCTTCCCGAGGAGAGTGTGCACTGCGCCCAGTTGGCCGTGAATACGCTACACGAAGCACTTGCCAGCTATCAGAGGCAGAGTCGAGACGGCAGGGCGCGGGCGGAAGTGGCTCGTCAGGCGGGCGACCTTATGCGGCAAGGCTACCATTGAGCTGAGGCGATGATGCTCGCCGTGGGCGGGCATGTGCTGGGAGAAGAGACGGCGCGGCGCTACGTGCGATTGGCTACCGGCCTGGCCGGAGGTGTGGGCAACAGCAAACAGGAGATGTGCGGGGCCTTGAGCGGCGGCGTGATGGTCATCGGCGGCTTGTATGGACGCCAAAGCCTGGAGGAGGATGATCAGAGAGCCTGGGATCCGGCAACCCGCTACCGGGAGCGGTTTCTGGCCGAACTGGGCACGACGCAGTGCTGCGAGTTGTACGAGCAAGTGCACGCACCTGACGGGCTGGGGTCCTGTTCGCTCGTAGCCGAGCGTGCGGCGCGGATTCTTTTGGACGTTCTTGCGGTGGTGGATCAAACGAAGCAGGAAAATGGTGAATAAGGGAGGTGAACGACATGGGTCGAGGACGAGGAGGTGGACAGGGCAGTGGTGCTGGACGTGGCTCCGGCCGGGGGCCGGGCCGCATGGGAGGCCCCAAGGCGGCGGGGCTGGGCGGCAACTGCATCTGCCCGAGCTGCGGTCACAAGATGCCCCACCAGGCCGGTCAGCCGTGCTATCAGATGGCCTGCCCCAAGTGTGGCACCAAGATGACGCGAGAGTAAAACGTAAAGTGTGAAACGTGATGGCGTAAAGCGTGATGCCTGTCCCTTAACTTTACGTTTTACACCTCACGTTTTACTGAGAGGGGCGGAGCATGATCATCACCGTCGCCAGCGGCAAGGGGGGCACGGGCAAGACGACTGTGGCCGTCAACCTGGCGCTGGCTCTATCGGGCCATCCTGTGTTCCTGGACTGCGACGTGGAGGAGCCCAATGCGGCGCTCTTCCTCAGGCCGACGATCACGCAGCGCCAGGAGGTCGGCGTACTCATCCCTCAGGTGGACTTGGACAAGTGCACCGCTTGCGGGCGCTGCGCCGAGGTGTGCGCCTACCACGCCATCGCCGTCGTGGGGCAGAACGTGTTGATCTTCCCCGCGCTCTGCCACGGCTGCGGCAGTTGCACCCTCAACTGTCCGGAGGGCGCCATCCGCGAAGTGCTCCACGTGACCGGCGTCATCGAGCTGGGGCAGGCGGGAGCTATCGCCTTTGGCCACGGCATTCTGAACGTGGGCGAGGCCATGGCGCCGCCCATCATCCGCCAGTTGAAACGGCGGGCCATCCCGGAGGATGCCACCGATCAGGTGGTGATCCTCGACGCCTCGCCGGGCACGGCCTGCCCGGTGGTGGAGTCAATGCGCGGGGCCGATGTTGTGCTGCTGGTCACAGAGCCGACGCCGTTCGGTCTGCACGACCTGCGGCTGGCGGTGGAGGTGGCCCGCGACGAGCTGGGGCTGCCGGTGGGTGTGGTCATCAACAGAGATGGCATCGGCGACCGCGGCGTGGAAGCGTACTGCGCCGCCGAGGACATCCCCATCCTGATGCGCATCCCCTTCGATCGCCGCATCGCCGAAGCGTACTCGGAGGGGGTGCCGCTGCTGCAGGCGTTGCCGGAGTATCGAGAGCAGTTTGCGAACCTGTACTGGCAGATTGAGCAGACAGGGACGGATGTGGTATAATTGGTGCAGGCCAGCCTCGCGGCCCTCGCCAGTGAGGCCGGGGCATTGGCCCGAATCATCACCATCCAAGGAGGCGTAATGGGAAAGAGTTCAAAGAAATGGCGCCAGAGGAAGATGTCCAAGCACAAGCATCGCAAGAGACTGAAAAAGACCCGCTGGCAACGGCGGCAGAAGTAAGCAGAGCGTCAGGTGCAACGCACTTCGGAGCGAATCAAGTGCGTCGCACCTCGCTCGGGCTGATGGGGCTGTTGATCCTGGGGGGCGTTTGGCCGCTCCTGGGCTGTGCGGGGCGTCCGGTCCCTTCCGGGCCGGAGCCTGCAAGTCGGAGGCCGACGGCGTCGCTTACCTCGACCCGGCCGGCGGACAGGGTGGCAGTGGTGGTGCAGGCCACGGCCACGCCAACGTCCACTCTGCTCCCAACGGCCACGCCGCTGCCCGTACCGAGCGACACGCCGACGACTACGCCCGTGCCGCCGCCTACGGTCACGCCGACGGCTACTCCCACACCATCGCCGACTCCGTCGCCCACACCGTGGACATGCGTCGTTGTTGCCGATGCTCTCAACCTGCGCGCCGGGCCTGGTGGTGCCTACGAGGTGACAGGCCGCCTGACGCGGGGCGATGTGCTGCTGCCCGAGGGCCGCAGCGACGCTGGCGACTGGCTGTGGGTGTGCAACGCTGCGGGCCAACACGGCTGGGTCACCGCCCGGCTGGTGGAGTGTGGCTTCGACGTCCAGCCCTTGGCCGTTCTGACCCCGCCGCCTCGGCCCACGCCGACAGCGACGCGGCCGTTCCCCACGGCAACGGTCGTGCCGGTTGCGACGGTGCCCGCGGTGATGCACCAGTACCTGCCTGCTGGGCCGGCAGGCCCTGACACGTCGCACCCTTGTCCTGGTTGCCCCTTGGCGCACGTCTACATCACCGGCCAGGTGAGCGATGCGGGCGGCAACCCGCTGCCCGGCGTCAGGCTGGTGTGCTACAACGACTGGCATCGTTATCCCGTGGTCGTGTCCAAAGGGGACGGCTGGTACGACTTTCCCATCATCCAGGCCACGACCGTTTGGTACGTCGTGGTGCTCGACGAGACCGATCAGCCTGTCGGCCCGGTGGCGGCGGTGGACTTCGATTTGAGCATCGCCTGCTGGTACCGTTTGGACTGGCAGCGCACTTTCTGATGGCTCGGGGACCTACATTGACCAGTAAAAGTATGGCTGAACGAGCGGCGTGGCTTTCCATCGCCGTCAACGTAGTGTTGACGCTTCTCAACATGGCCATCGCTGCCGCCTCGGGCAGCCTGGCCGTGGCCGCGGAGATGGTGCACAACTTGGTGGACCTGGTGGCCGCGGTGGCTGTGTTGGCGGGGGTGAAGGTGTCGCAGCGCAAGAGCCGCGCCTTTCCCTACGGCCTGTACAAGGTGGAGAACGTCGTGGCCGTGGTGATCGCCGTGCTGATCTTCGTCACTGGCTATGAGATCGCCAAGCAGTCGCTGCTGGCCACCGGACGGGAGGCGACGGTCACGCCGCTGATGCTGGGCGGCGTGGCGCTCTCGGCCATCATCCCGCTGGCTTTCAGCTTCTACGAGATGCGGGTGGGACGGGCGGTCAACTCGCCCAGCTTGATGGCCGACGCGCAGGAGTACCGCGTGCACGTCTTCTCCTCCGGCGTGGTCTTCGCCGCGCTGGTGGGGCAGATGATCGGCTGGCCGCTGGACCGCGCGGCAGCGCTGCTGATCGTGCTGCTCATCGCCAAGACCGGCTGGGAGCTGTTGCAGGATGGCATGCGGGTGCTGCTCGACGCCTCGCTGGATGGTGACACGCTGGCCCAGGTGCGGACGATCATCGAAGCCGAGCCCAGCCTGGCGGCCTTGAAGTCGCTCACCGGTCGCAATGCCGGCCGCTACCGCTTCCTGGAAGCGGAGGTGACGCTGCGGGTGCAGGACCTGGACAGAGCCCACGCCATCACGGAACGGCTGGAGCAGGCGGTGCGGGCGCAGGTGCCGCACGTGGAGCGGGTGTTGATCCATGTTGAGCCGCTGGCCCGCACGCACCTGCGCTACGCTATCCCTCTGGAAGACCCAGGCGGAGCCATCAGCCAACACTTCGGCGAAGCGCCTTACTTCGTCCTGGTCACGCGGCGCACGGCCGACGGCACGATAGAGCGACAGGAAGTGATCGCCAATCCGCACACCGAGGTGCCCAAGGCCAAGGGCATTCGGGTCGCCGAATGGCTGATAGAGCGGAAGGTAGACGTCGTGCTGCTCAAGGAGAGCCTGCAAGGCAAAGGGCCTGAGTACGTCTTCGGCGATGGTGGCGTGGAGACGCGCCTCACGGGAGTCACTACCCTGGCCGAAGCATTAGCCGCGTTGCCCGAGGAAGGGTGATGCCCTCTTTCCTCGACCATTTCCGCCTCGTCGCGCCCCACTACGATCGTATCTTCACCTACCAGGGAGATGGACGCCTCACGGAGCTCTTGCAGTTATCCGGGGACGGGTGGCTGCTGGACGCCGGCGGCGGCACGGGCCGGGTCGCCGAGACACTGCGGGACCTGACGGGCCACGTGGTGATCCTGGACGAATCGGAGGGGATGCTGCGCCAGGCGCGGGACAAAGGGCTGATGGCCGTGCGCGGCGAGGTCGAGGCGCTGCCTTTCCGCAGCGATGCCGTGTCCCGCATCCTGATGGTGGACACCTTTCACCACCTGCGGGATCAGGCGGCGTCAGCAGCCGAACTCGTGCGGGCGCTGGCTCCTGGCGGACGGCTGGTCATGCAGGAGCCGGACATCAAGCACCGGATGGTCAAACTGACAGCCTTGGGTGAGAAATTGCTCCTGATGCGCAGTCGCTTTCGGAGACCTGAGGCGGTGCAGCGGATGTTCGAGGCCGTCGGGGGCCGGGTGCGCGTGCAGCGGGGCGAGGTGCACTTCTGGGCGGTCGTGGAGAAAGCGGGATGAGCAGAGGACGGCCCATCTTCTGGGCCATGGCGCTGGTGCTCTGTTTGGCTTTGGCCGGCCAAGGCTGTGGTCCTTCGCCCCTTCCCCGCTGGCAGCCGATGAATGAGGGCATCCCCGCCCAGGCGGGGATCGCCGCCGTGGCCGTGGCCCCCGGCGACGCGCAGGTGGTCTACCTGGCCGCCTATGAGCCGGGCTCCATCTATCGCTCCGCTGATGCGGGACAGAACTGGGCGCTGTCCAACGCTGGCCTGGAGCGTAGCACCGTCTACGCGCTGGCTGTGGCCCCGGATGATGCCAACGTGGTCTACGCTGGGGCGCTGGACGGCGGCTATCGCACCGCCGATGGTGGAGGGAGCTGGCAGCGGATGCCAGACTTGCCGGAGGTGCCCATCTACGCGCTGGCCGTGAGCCAGAGCGGACTGAAGGTTTGTGCCGGAGGCGAGGAGACAGGCCTCTGGTGCAGCGCCAGGCAAATCGGCAAATCAGCAAATCAGCAAATCACTGTCCTCAGTCTGGTCGTTGTACCGACGGGCGTCGTCTTTGCCGGGACCGCCGGACGAGGCGTATGGGTGAGCCACGACGGTCTGGCCTGGCAGCCAACGGCAGGGCAACCGGCCTCGGCCTACGTCACGGCCCTGGCAGTGGCGGGAGATGACTCGCTTTGCGCTTTGGCCGATGGGGCTCTGTACATCAGTGAGAACCAAGGGGAAACGTGGCGATCAGTGGGGCCGCCGGACTTCCAGGCCCTTTCCCTGGCTGTCGAGCCGGCTCCAGGGGGGCGCATCTACCTGGGCAGCAAGGGTGCCGGCCTGGCGGTGAGCGGCGATAGCGGCGTGAGTTGGATGCTGCTGGGGTCGGATTTTCGCCACGCCGATGTGATCTGCCTGGCCACCAGCCCCGACACGCCGGGCATGGCTTACCTGGGCACGCTGCGCAATGGCTTGCATAAGACGGAGGATGGCGGCCAAAGCTGGCGGCTGATCTCTCCGCCGGTGGGGAAAAGGGTGGTCAGTGCCCTGGCTCAGGACCCTCGTCAGCCGCAGACCCTGTATGCTGGCGGGCTGGACGGCGTATACAAGAGCACGGATGGGGGGCAGAGTTGGCGGCTGGTGAGTGAGGCGATGGGCACTCTCTTCGTCCAAGGGCTGGCGGTGGACCCGGAGCAGCCGGAAGTGGTCTACGCCGGGGCGCACACCGGCGTCTACCGCAGCAGCGATGGCGGCCAAAGTTGGCGATGGGCCACGGAAGCGTTGGGACGGATCAGTGTCTTCAACGTGACCGTAGATTCCCACGACCCCCAGCGGATCTACGCCGGAAGTTGGGGCAATAACGTGCTCAGGAGCAGCGATGGGGGCGCATCCTGGGCGCCGATCCACCACGGTTTGGAGACCCTGTCGGCTCACGCCTTCGCTGTGGATCCATCCGACCCGCAAGTGCTCTATGCGGGCATGGTGGAGGCGGTGTACAAGAGCAGCGACGGCGGAGAGACCTGGCGCAGGAGCGCATTGGGAAACCGGCCGATCAGCACCTTTGCCTTGGCTGTAGACCCGCAGGATCACCAGGTCGTGTATGCGGGAACGACGGATGGAGTGTACCGGAGCACGGATGGCGGGGAGACGTGGCACATCAGCACATCAGCACATCAGCAGATGACGGTCACTGCCTTGGCGATGGACCCGGTGAACGGCACCACGGTCTACGCTGGGACGGAGCACCACGGGGTGTATCGCAGCAGCGATGGGGGTGAGAGTTGGGAGCAGTGGGGGCTGCCGGGGATAAGCGTGTATGCCATTTTGGTGGATAGGGCGAGTGGGGTGATCTGGGCGGGGACGGAGGAGGGTGTTTTCGAGCAAGGGTTGGATTGAGGGAGAGCAGAGAGTTCACGGGGAGTGAGCGGAACTGAGGGGTGTCAGACGGACGTTTCTGAACTGCAGGCTCTCGAAGCGGACGGGTCCACTGTGGTAGACCGGTAAGCGGGGGCTGGACTGCACCTCGATCACGTTGAGGCCCTGTTGCAGGACGACGGGCGGCACGTTCAGTTCGCTCACCGTCCAGACGGAGGCGAAATCGGGCTTGCCCCGCAGGGGGATGCTCGGCGGATCCAGAAGGTGGCCGTTGATGCGCACCAGATTGCCATGTTCCTCGACCTGCATGATCTCCATGCTCAACCGCCAGGGGCCTGGGCCGGGGTCGTCCACGTAGAATTGGCCTGTCCAGCGACGGCAGGGCATTTGACGGCAAGAGGGGCGAGTCCAGTGGGGATAGAAGGTATCCACGTCTCCCAGGCGAACGGCGACGTCGGAGGCCAGGACTTCCGGAGCGGAGGGGCTGAGGGGCAGGGGAGCAGGGGAGCAGGGGAGTGGGCGAGCAGAGGAGCTCTTTTGCTCGGAAAAGAGGGTAGCCAGAGCATGATAAGCTGGCCGGGGAGTGTGATCGTCGTGCACGATGCTGTAGCCCCGCTTCTCGTCCTCGGGCGGCAGCCCAGCGCTGAGGTTCCAGACGGTCAGCAGCTCCAGCCACGGCCACTCTTGCCGGGCTTTCTCGAAGGCGCCTGTCAGGTAGCTGGCCTGCTGCTCCTGCGTTACGCGCAGCCACTGCTGTTCTGGCGCGACAGGCTCGCTGGTCCAGCCCATCTCAATGGCCCAGACCGGCGTATCAGCATCGTCTGCCTCCAGCATGATCTGCCGCAGATCGGCCAGGCGGGCGAAGTTGAGCCCCTCGTGAGTTCCTGGCAGGTCATCGGGCGGATAGGCGAAGCCATAGGGATGGGTACCCAGGGCATCAAAGTGCCCTTGTGCTCCGGCGCCGTACATCTCCCGCAGGAAGCGGCGGTCGTCCAGCGCCCGTTCGCTCACTTCATTGGTGGGGGCCAGACCGGCGCTGATGACCTGGGCCGACGGATCGGCGGCCTTGACCGCCTGGTAGGCGGCTTGCAGCAGGGCGACGTAGCTGCTTGGATCGGGCTGCCGTCCGGCCCATTCGATGGCCAGGTTGGGCTCGTTCCAGATGATGTAGGCGGGCAGGCGATCTCGATAGCGTGCGGCGACGCGGCCCACGAAATCGGCATAGGTCGCTGGCTCGACGGGAGGAACGTCAGGATCGCCGGAAAAAGCCCAATCGGGCGGGTGATCCAACCGCAAGGCCAGGTTCAGATGGTAGTAGTCGCAGGCCCGCACCAGCCAGTCTGGATACTCCCAGAAGTGCTCTCCGGGCGTGGGCTCGACCTCCCGCCATTCCAGGAGCTGGACGACCCAGGTGAAGCCCGCGTCGCGGGCCAGGCGCAGCGCAGTGTCATCGGCGCGGATGGTGTGGATGCCAGGGGTCGGGCCAGCGGGCGATAAACCCACGGAAGGCGGAGCGCCGACCAGAGCTGCCAGCATCAGCAGGAGTGAGAGGGCAAGCCATCGGTTTCGTTTCATCGTTCTTCCTCGGAAGAAGTATACACCAGAAGTCCTCTGCTGTCAACGGGGCTTTGGCCCAGGGCATAGGGAATACATCAAGTTATGGAGTGCAAATTGGGAATGAAACAATTGGTTATTCTCAGCGGCAAGGGGGG
>JACNHM010000270.1 GCA_014383605.1 Chloroflexota bacterium | reverse complement strand
CCGGAGACGGCTTTGGCCATGAGGGTTTTGCCGGTGCCGGGAGCGCCGACGAGGATGACGCCTTTGGGGATGCGTGCGCCGAGGGCGGCGAACTTCTGGGGTTCTTTGAGGAACTCGACGACTTCTTGCAGTCCTTCTTTGGCTTCTTCCACGCCGGCGACGTCCTCGAAGGTCACTGTGGGCCTGTCGCCGGTGAACATGCGCGCCCGGCTCCTGCCGAAGGAGAGTGCCTGATTCCCAGCTCCCTGGGCCTGGCGCAACAAGAAGATGAAAAACACGGCCACGAAAACCAGGGGCAGGAAGGTGGCCAGGATGGGCCCCCAGCTTTCCCAGCGGCTGGGCAAAGCGAACTCAATCTCCACGCCACCCAATGCCTCTTGTGACACGCCGAGATGGAGCAACGTTTCCAGGACAGTCGCATTCGGTTCTTTGCGCGAGAGAACCGCACTGCCATCGGTCCGCTCGATGTACAACTCATCCCCTCTGACGGTGATGCGCTCGACTTTGTCACTGTTGATGCCGGCGACCACTTGATCGAGGGGGATGATAGGCGTATCCTCTTGAGAACGGAAAAATGACGAAAACAGAAAGGCCCCTAATGCTATCAACAGAAGCAGGTAGATCAAGCCCCTGCGTGCTGAATGAGATTCCATGTTAAACAAACCTCGATACTCTAGTATTTTTCGTGTGCTTCTCGTTGTTCAAACCTTTTGACCCTGTGCTAGCGGTGAGCTACTGTGCTATTCCCCCATAATATATCATAAGAAGGGGCACACTGTCAAAAGAGTGAGCGCGAACTATTTGCCAAGGAAGGAGTGGGATGATATAATGCGGCCCTACTAGACAAATACTTGAGTATTGTCATTGAGAAATCAGACCATTCTCTGGTTTGACAATTCTGCTGACCTACGCTATCATAAATGCCGAATTGGCTGGCCGCTGTTGCTTTGCCTGGTCCGGGCCTTTGCGCCCACCGTGCCGAGGTGCTGAAGTGAAAAAGAGACTTTTGTCGCCGACAAATGGCTACCCTTGTCCTACAATACGGGTAGCCTTTGCTACGTGGTCATAGGCGATACCTCTGAGGCACTGGAGTTGAGCATTGCAGGTCCATTTTCACGAGCTATGTCAGAACATCTGGTTGAGTTGCTGTAACACATACTCTGTTTGCATAACATCCAAACTCCCGACACAGAGGAGGAAAGGAGGGCTGCGGCGAGAACCAACCATCTGTTTGTAAGTTCCCAGTAGATGAAAACAACCCCATTCAATAACAACCCAATAGTTTGAAAGGAGAGAAGAAGGAAATGAAAATGAAGAAGATTGTTTGGGCCTTGTTGGCCCTGATCGTTGTGACCAGCTTGCTCGTGGCCAGTTGCGGGCGGGCAACGCCCGAGCCCACGGACACCCCCGTGCCGGTGGAAAGGAAAGAGGAGCCTACGAAGGCGCCAGAGCCCACACCAGAGCCAGAACCAGCGGGACCATCGGGCACAGTGACTTTGTGGCATGCCTGGAAGGAGAACGAGATCGAGTCGCTGAACGACGTCATCGCTGCCTTCCAGGCCGAGAATCCCGACGTGCAGTTCGACGTGCTGTACGTGCCCTTCGATGACCTGCGCGGCAAGTTCGAGACCGCGGTGGCCACCGGTGGCGGCCCGAGCGTCCTGATCGGCGCGGCTGACTGGGGCCCGGCCCTGTTCGACGCCGAACTGGTGGCAGACCTGTCGCTCATGGCCGATACGGCCTTCCTGCGCACCATCAACCCTGCCGCCCTGGGCGCAGTCAAGTACAAGGGCGCGCTGATTGGTCTGCCCCAGACCATCAAGGGCGTGGTGATGTATCGCAACACGTCCATCATCCCCGAAGCCCCGGCAACCTTCGAAGACCTGGTGGCGGCAGCCAAGGCTGCGACCGCTGGCGACACGGTTGGCGCCAATCTGGAGTATGGTTTCTTCTTCGCTGCCGCACACCTCAACGGCGTCGGCGGCCTGTTGATGGACGAGAAGGGCAATCCGCTGTTCAATGATGCCAAGGGCGTGGAGTGGCTGAACCTGCTCAACTCCTTCAAGGACGCCGGTCCGACGGAGTACTACACGGACAACGACGTGAACCTGTTCAAGGCGGGCAAGGCGGGCGTCATCATTGACGGCACCTGGAACATGGCCGGCCTGGCCGAGGCCATCGGCGCCGAGAACCTGGCCGTGGATCCCTGGCCGAAGGGTATGTCCGGCTACGCGCAGACGGAGAACATCTACATGAGCGCCAACGCCGCAGGCGACGACCAGATGGCGGCCTGGGCGTTCATGGAGTTCTTCCTCTCGCCGGAAGCGCAGGCGCTGTTGGCCGATCCGACCAAGGCGGGGCACATCCCGGCCGTGGCTGGTGTGGAAGTCACCGACCCACTGATGGCCCAGGCGGCAGAGGCCTTTGCCGGTGGTGCGGCCTTCCCGGTCATCCCCGAGATGGGCGCTTACTGGGGGCCGATGGACACGGCGCTCAAGTCCGTCTTTGACGAGGGTGCCGATCCGGCTGCTGTTCTGAGCCAGGCCTACAACTCCGTCACCGCGGCCATCGCTGAAATCCGCGGCGAGGCTCCGCCCGAGGAAACCGTCGCCGGTACCGTGAGCCTGTGGCAGTCCTGGAAAGAAAACGAGATCGAGTCGCTGAACGCCGTCATCGCCGCCTTCCAGGAGAAGTATCCCGACGTGCAATTCGACGTGCTGTATGTGCCCTTCGATGACCTGCGCGGCAAGTTCGAGACCGCGGTGGCCACCGGCGGCGGCCCGAGCGTCCTGGTCGGCGCGGCTGACTGGGGCCCGGCGCTGTTCGACGCCGAACTGGTCGCTGATGTGCGCGGCTTCACCAGCGCACCCTTCTTGGCCTCCATCAACGAGGCGGCGCTGGGTGCGGTGGAGTACAAGGGCGCGCTGATCGGTTTGCCCCAGACCATCAAGGGCGTGGTGATGTATCGCAACACGTCTATCATCCCAGAAGCTCCGGCAACCTACGAAGATCTGGTGGCTGCGGCCCAGGCAGCGACGGCAGGCGATGTCGTCGGCGCCGACCTGGAGTACGGCTTCTTCTTCGCCGCTGCTCACCTGGACGGCGTGGGCGGGGCGTTGATGGACAAGAACGGCGACCCGTTGTTCAACGATGAGAAGGGTGTGGAGTGGCTGAACCTGCTCAACTCCTTCAAGGATGCCGGCCCGACGGAGTACTACACGGACAACGACGTGAACCTGTTCAAGGCGGGCAAGGCGGGCGTCATCATTGACGGCACCTGGAACATGGCCGGCCTGGCCGAGGCCATCGGCGCCGAGAACCTGGCCGTGGATCCCTGGCCGGCCTACGGCGATGGCCATCTCTCCGGCTACGCGCAGACGGAGAACATCTACATGAGCGCCAACGCCGCAGGCGACGACCAGATGGCGGCCTGGAAGTTCATGGAGTTCTTCCTCTCGCCGGAAGCGCAGGCGCTGTTGGCTGACCCGACCAAGGCGGGACACATCCCGGCTGTGGCTGGCGTGGAAGTCGCCGATCCGCTGATGCTGCAGGCGACGGAAGCCTTCGCCGCTGGTGCGGCCTTCCCGGTGATCCCCGAGATGGGCGCCTACTGGGGCCCGATGGACACGGCGCTCAAGTCCGTCTTCGACGAAGGCATGGACCCTGCTGAGGTGCTGCAGACGGCCTTCGAGAGCATCACGGCGGCCATCGAAGAGATCCGCGGTGGGTAACACCGGCCGTTCTCGCAGAAAGTGACGCAAAGGAACGCAGGTGAGGGCCTTGTCCCTTGCCTGCGTTCGTTCAACGTGGATGGAGGAGCACCTGACAGAACCTTGCTACCTTGCCAATGAGTTTCTTGCACGCTGAGCAAGAAAGCTAACCACGAAGACACCAAGATACGAAGTCCCCTTTTTGTTTTTCCCTTTGTGCCTTTGTGTCTTGGTGGTGAGATCTCCCCTTTTGGGTTCCGGCTTGTCCGGCTTGGGGAGGCCTGTAAGGTTTGAGTTAGCAAAGGAGTTGACCTATGGCTATAGCTGAAATCTCCGCCCGCTCTCCTGGCCAGCCCGGAGGCCGTTGGGCTGGGTTCCGCAAACGCCTGAAGGAATCCCGTACGGCCTGGCTGTACATCTTGCCCGCTGGCCTGGTCATGTTGTTCATCACCGTCATCCCTCAGCTCTACCAGATCTGGATGTCCTTCACCGACTACCGGGTCAGGAACCTGCGCTTCATCCTGTTCGATCCCAGCACATGGGAGAAGTACCTCCCGACCTTTGTTGGCCTACAGAACTATATCAAGGTCTTGACCAGCAGCCTGGCCATCGAGGACTACGATTTCTGGCGATTGCTGCTGTTCAACGTCACGTGGACGGTGACCAACGTCGCCTTCCACGTGGTACTGGGAGTGCTCATCGCCCTGGCGCTCAACAGCAAGAAACTCATTGGCCGGCGAATCTACCGTGCCCTGTTCGTGCTGCCCTGGGCCATCCCGCCCTACATCAGCGCTCTGACCTGGCGCAACATGTATGACGATCGCTTCGGGGCCTTCAATCAGCTCCTGGGGGTGATCAACAATTGGATCGGAACGAGCTTCCCCACGAACACGCGCTGGTTGACGCTCACCGCTCCCCCTATCGGTGGCCTGCTGAGCTTCTTGCCCCTGGCCTATTACTGCCTCCTCTTGGCCAACATCTGGTTGGGCTGGCCGTTCATGAGCGTGGTGGCCACGGGGGCGCTGCAATCCATCCCCGCCGAGTTGTACGAAGCAGCGTCAATAGACGGCGCCAGCGGCTGGCAGAAGCTGCGGAGTATCACCATCCCCTTGCTCCGTCCGGCGATGGTGCCGGCCATCATGCTGGGCACCATCTGGACTTTCAACCAGTTCAACGTGATTTACTTCATCTCACAGGGCGGCCCTTTTGGTCGCACCGAGATCCTGGTCACCCAGGCGTACAAACTGGTGACCGTACAGCGCTTGTACGGCGTGGCGGCTGCCTTTGGGTTTGTGGTCTTCTTCGTGCTGCTGATCTTCACTTTGCTTCAGAACCGCGTGACCCGAGGAACGGAGGCCTACTATGTCTAAGAGGATGAAAGAAGTCCTGAAGCAACTCGGCCTGCAAGCCTTCCTGCTTCTGATCGTCACCACGTCGGTGATGTTTCCGATCCTGTGGGTCGTTTCGCTGGCCCTGGACCCGCGCAACATAGACAAGCCGCTGGATCTGCGGTTGATTCCGCCCGGGGCCTCTTTCACCGCCTTTCGCCGCGTCTTGATCGAGCCCTTTGGGTTGCTGTGCAGGAATCCCACCGACCCTTCTACCTGCATGACCTTCGCACTGCTGCTCAAAAACAGCCTGCTTGTGGCCTTGGGCACGGCCTTGATCGCCGTGCTCCTGGGGGCCACCGCGGCCTATGCTTTCTCCCGCTTCAAGTTCATCGGACGCCAGGGCGGCATGTTGATGTTCATCATCCTGCAGATGCTGCCGACCACGGCCACCTTGGCCACGCTGTTCGTCTTGCTCAGCCAGATCAGGATCGGCGGCGAGTCCCTGCGGTTGACGCATCCGGGTTTGATGTTGGCCTATGCCTCCGGCGCGCTGCCCTTTGCCGTTTGGAACCTCAAAGGCTACTTCGATACGGTCCCCAAGGAGCTTGAGGAAGCCGCCCGCATTGATGGGGCCTCCGTGGCCCAGACCTTCTTCCGTATCATCCTGCCGCTCTCGGTTCCCTCGCTGGCGGTGACGGTGCTGTTCTCCTTCATGACCGGCTGGACGGAGTTCGTCATGGCCTGGACGTTCCTGGAGAACCCCTCCCGCTTCACCTTGGCCATGGCCTTACGCTCCATGCAGGGGCAGTTCGCCACGCCCTGGTCGGACTTCGCGGCCATGTCCATCCTGATGACCATCCCCATCGTCGTCCTGTTCTTCCTCCTGCAGCGCTACCTGGTGTCGGGGTTGACGGTGGGCGGAGTGAAGGGATAACGTCACTTGCTTCAGAACGTCGAGAAAATGTGCAGCGCCCCGCGAACCTGGCCGGGGCGCTGTTTCTACACAAGAGGATCATCATGAGACTGCGCACGAGCTTTCTGGGCACACTCCTGGCATTGGCTTTTCTGCTGGCCGCCTGCGGGCAGCCGGCACCGACGCCGACGCCTGTGCCACCGACGCCGACCAGCGCGCCGGCGGACACGCCGGCTCCGCCGCCTCCGACGCCCACGCTGGAGCCGGCGCCGGAAGCCGGCGAACCGCTCTACCTGAGCATCATCTGGCACCAGCACCAGCCGCTGTACTTCAAGGACCCGGAGACGGGCGTCTACCAGAAGCCCTGGGTGCGGCTGCACGCGGCCAAGGACTACGTGGACATGGCCGCCATCCTGGAGCAGTACCCCGACATCCAGGCCACCTTCAATCTCACGCCCTCGCTGCTGCGCCAGTTGCTTGATCTGGAAAGCGGCGCTGCGGACCTCTACCGGGTGCACACGGAAGTCCCGGCCACCCAGCTCAGCGGCGAGCAGAAGGCGTTCATCCGTGACCGCTTCTTCGACATCAACCCCAAGATCATCGCCCGCTTCCCCCGCTACCAGGAGATCGCCGACGACCAGCAGAACAGCGACGCCTGGGATGCGCAAACCTGGCTTGACTTGCAGGTGCTGTTCAACCTGGGCTGGACCGATCCCGACTTCCTGGCCGCCGCACCGCTGGCTGGTCTGGTGGCCCAGGGGCGGGATTTCGCCGAAGCAGACAAGGCCACCGTGCTGGCCGAGCACGACCGCCTGATCGCCGAGGTCATTCCCCTGCATCGAAGATTGCAGGACGAGGGCCGCATCGAGGTGACCATGACGCCCTTCTTCCATCCCATCCTGCCGCTGCTGGTGGACAGCACGCTGGCCCGCGTGGCCGTGTCCGACATCGAGCTGCCGCCTCGCTTCAGCTACCCTCGCGATGCCGTGGCGCAGTTCCAGGCGGGGGTGGACTTCTACACGGAACTCTTCGGACAGCCGCCCGCGGGCATGTGGCCGGCCGAGGGCGCTGTGGCCGAGGAAATCGTGGGCATGGTCAGCCGCGGTGGCATCCAGTGGATGGCCAGCGACGAAGAGGTGTTGGCCCGCAGCCTGGGCCAGAAGAGCTTCGGCCGCGATGCCCGCGAGGTCGTGCAGGAGCCGGACTTGCTTTACCGTCCCTACGTCGTGCAAGACCGGCCGCAGGACCCTGAGTTGTACGTCATTTTCCGGGACAAGGTCATCAGCGACAGGGTGGGCTTCACCTACAGCGGCAGCGAGGGATTGGCCGCGGCCCAGGATTTCGTGCAGCGCATCCTGGACATCCGCGCCAGGCTGGCAGAGGGCGGCGCCAGCGGCCCGCACCTGGTCGGCGTCATCCTCGATGGCGAAAACGCCTGGGAGCATTACCCCAACGACGGCAAGGAATTCCTGCACAACCTGTACCGCTTGCTGGAGGAGGAGCAGGCCCAGGGGACGATTCGCACCATCACGCCCAGCGATTTCATCTCCCGCTTTCCTGAGCAGCCGGCCATTGACCCGCTGTGGGCCGGCAGTTGGGTCAGCCCCGACTACCTGACCTGGATCGGCGAGGACGAGGAGAACCGCGCCTGGGACTATCTGGGCCGGGTACGGGAGTTCGTGGAGAAGCGCAAGAAGAACCTGGACGAGGCAACCCTGGCGGCGGTGATGGACGCCATCTACACCGCCGAGGGCAGCGACTGGTTCTGGTGGTACGGCGCCGATCAGAACAGCGGCGACGACGGCAGCTTCGATCTGCAATTCCGCCTGACTCTGCAGCGGGTCTACGAGCTGATGGGCGAAGAGGTGCCCACCTTCCTCAAGGTGCCGGTCATCCCGCAGACGGCTGTGGCCCCGGCCGCCGGGGCTTCGGCGATCATCACGCCGGCCATGGACGGCCTGGCGGGCGAGGACGAATGGCAGGGCGGTGGCACCTACACCGAGGAGGGCGGCGTGCAGGCCGGGCCGGAGCAACTCGTCAGCCAGCTCTGGTACGGCTTCGACAAGGCGCACCTCTACCTGCGGCTGGATGGACGGAGGCCCTGGGCCGACGTGGGCGACGAGACCCGCATCGGCTTCTACCTGACGCGGCCCGGCGGCGGGCCGGAGCAGCCCTTCAGCCGCATCGGCGCTGGCGAGACCCTGCTGGGCTTCGGCGCCCACGCCCTGGCCGAGGTGACCATCGCCGGCGAGGATGTGGCCATTGTCCTCTTCGCCGTGGACGAGAGCGGCGTTTACGTTCCCACCGACGCCGAGCTGCCGCTGGGCCTGGCGGGCAGCACGCTGGAGTTGGCCGTGCCCTACGAAGCGTTCGGCAAGCCCGACGCCGGCGACGTCTTCAAACTGCGCGTCGTGGTCAGCGAAGGCGAGCAGAGGGACATTCAGGTCGTGCCGGGCGGTGGCCCCGGCCAGTTGGTGGTGCCCGACCTGGGGTTGACCACGCCCATCCTCACCGTCGCCGACCCCGAAAAGGACGATCACGGCCCCGGCGGCTACGCCTATCCGCTGGATGGCGTCTTCGGCTCCCGCGCCTACGACCTGACCGAATTCGCCGTGGCCGAGGACGACAACAACCTGATCTTCCGCTTCACCTTCGGCGGCAAGCTCAACAACGACTGGGGCGCGCCCAACGGCATGGGCATCCACACGCTGGACGTCTACGTGGACGCCGCCGAGGGCGGCGAGCGCAAGCTGTTGCCGGGACGCAACGCCGCCCTGCCGGCCGACAGCGGCTGGGAATTCGCCCTCTGGGCCGAGGGGTGGACACCGGGCCTCTACGGCTCGCCCATGGCCGACTCCCCTGAGCCAGCGCCGATCGGCGACATCAGCACGCTGAACATCATCAGCGATCCGGGGCAGAGCAAGATCACGGTGCGCGTGGCCAAGAAGGTCTTCGCCGAGAGCCTGGGTCTGAGCGTGGATGCACTCGATCCGGCCGCGTGGGGCTACCTGGCCGTGGTCATGAGCCAGGAGGGCTACCCCAGCAGCGGTGTCTGGCGCATCCGCGACGTCAACGAAGCGGCGGCGCAGTGGCGGTTCGGCGGCGCGCCGCCGGGGAGCAACGTTCATCCGCGCATCATTGACGTGGCCTATCCCGCCGACTTTGACGTCAGCCAGGAGGAAGCGCTGAGCAGCTTCACGCCGCAGATGGTGGACGGCGCCGAGTTCGACGCGCTATCGCCCGACGACTTCGCCCAACTGCCGCTGCTGAGGCCGTAGCTCGCTCGCCCGGTGCTGGATGAAGGGATGGCCGGCAGCCAACCACTCACCCGCGGGGGAATCTGGGAAGATTCTGAACTTCTGGAAGCTGGAATCGTCGTTGCTGTCCCACTCATTGTGAGATTTGGCTTCTGCCAATGTTTAATGGTATAATTATGAAGGCAAGCTGGCCTTAGTACCCTCTCACTACTCTCTCAGTTCATCCTGCGGTCCTTCGCACATCCCGATTCTAGCAAAAAAGGAGGTTCAAGACAATGAAGACCAAAGCGAGAGGTCCATTTCCCTTTCGGCGTGGTTCCGCCTGTGCAGGACGCTGTCTCGTGGTCACGCTGACGTTGGGCCTGGTGCTGGCCTTGATGGCTGGCATGTGGGTGCCCGTCGCCTATGCCAAGCCGGCTGAGCCGGCAGTGCTGCTCCAGACCTACTTCGTGCCTGGCCCCGAGGCGCAGATTCGCGACACGCTGCTGGCCCTGTACAGCGGCACGGGCTCCGTCCTGCGCAGCGTGGTCTCCATCGCTGCTACCGCCGACAACACATTGATCTACTACGATCACTGGGAGGACGGCTACGAGCTGGACATCGAGCATCCCACGCAGGGCACGACGCAGGTGTGGGGTGACAACAACGCGGCGAACGGCATCCCGCCCGGTTTCGCCAGCGACGTGATCCACGCCGACGACATCGTCGCCCTGGAGAACGACGTCGCCCTGCCGCGCAACGCCACGGAGATCCGCTACGACGGCGGGGATAAGTTCGGCGTCAACAAGGGCATCGCCGTGACTCGTGCTGGGTGGGCCATCACACCAGGGCCGGTGCTGGCCGGAGCCATGGAAGTCCAGGACACCGGCAAGTACGGCACCCACTTCGAAGCGCCCGTGGGCGTGGATGTCAACGCTCACGAGATGTTTGAGTACGTGGGGCTGCTGGTCATGGCCGCCCAGAACGGTACCGTGGTGCAGATAGACCGCGACGGCAACGGCACTGTGGACGTCACACAGACGCTGAACCAGGGGCAGAGTGCTCAGGTGAACGGCGGCATCCGCAGCGGGGCCACGGTGACGGCCTCGCGGCCGGTACAGGTGCACCTGATCACCGGCGACATCAGCACGCACTACGAGTCGCGCTGGTACATGCTCTATCCCACAACTCAGTGGGATGACAGCTACTACAATCCCGTGGGCAGCACCGCGGTGGACGCTTACACCGGCAATCCCCAGGAAACCTACGTTTTCCTCTACAACCCGAACGGGTCGCTTATCACCGTCCAGTACCAGACGCAGGCGGGCGGTGGCAGCTTCGCCGTGTCGGCGGGCGGCGTTTACCAGTACGAGATGCCGCCCGACTCCGGCGCCCACTTCTACACCGGCGGCGGCGGTGATTTCTTCGCCATCGCCACCGTGGGCGCGGGCATCGTGCCCACGCCTGAGTACAACAACACCTACGACTGGGGCTTCAGCCTGGTGCCGGGGGGCAATCTGACGCCGGTGGCCGTCGTGGGCTGGGGGCCGGGCACCGCCGATCGCTCGGCCAACGGCAGCCCGGCCTGGGTGATGGCGGTAAACCCCACGACCCTCTACGTGGACTACGACGGCGACCCGACGACGGGGCCGCTGACCGATCCCCACGGCAGCCACTACGATGTGTCCTACACTCTGGCTGCCTACCAGTCTCAGAAGGTCTTCGACAACACCGACAACGATCAGACGGGCATGCGGTTGTACACCGTGGATGACACCCTGATCACGGCGGCCTGGGGTGAGGATCCGGCCACGGCGGGGGCCGGCAACCCGTACCTGGACTTGGGCACCACGATCCTGCCCTTCGTGCCCGATCCGCCGCAGATCGAGGTCGTGAAGACGCTACAGGTTCCACCGGATGGCGTGGCCACGGTCAACGAGACGGTCACCTTCGCCATCCGCGTCGCCAACACCGGCCCCAATGCCATCACGCAACTGCGCATCAGCGACAGCTACGACAGCGCTTGCATGCGCATGACCGCGGCGGACGTGATGCCCGATTCGCCGGCTGGCGGGCCGCCGTGGGCGCCGCCCGTGGTGTGGGACGCCAGCCTGGCGCCGTTCCTGCCGCTGCCCTCTGGAGAGGAGCTCACGCTGACCGTGGACTTCCTGGCCCATACCCCCAGCCAGGCCTGCATCAACACGGCTACGGTCACTGGTGTGGATGAGTACGGCCAGCCGGTGGGGCCGCTGATGGCCTCCGACGACGTGCTGATCGAGCCGGGGGGCGTTCTGGGCGACCTGGTGTGGTGGGACGTCAACGGCAACGGCCAGCAGGATGGCGGCGAGCCGGGCCTGGCCAACGTGCTGGTCAATCTCTACAACGGCAGCGCCGTCAAGGTGGCTACGGACATCACCGACGGGAGCGGCCTCTATCGTTTCGAGGAGTTGTGGCCGGACACCTACCGCATCGAGATTGACCCCAGCGAGTTCCTGCCCGGCGGGACGCTGCACAACTGGACCGCCAGCCCGCAGAACGTCGGCCCCGACACGACGGACTCCGATGGCGACCCCATCACCCACGACGTCACGACAACGGTGGTGGCGGCCGAAGTGGACACCAGCAACGACTTCGGGTTCGACGTCGTGTCGGATTATGAGATCAGCAAGCGACTGAACAGCTTCGAGCCGCTGGTGCCGGGCGAGCCGGTGAGCTTCACCATCCGCATCACCAACACCGGCGACAGTTGGATCACCGCCCTGCCGTTGCGGGACACCTACGATCCCACCTACCTGACCTACGGCTTCGGCGGCCAGTTCGCCGACCCCGACTCCGACGATCACATCAACGACGGGCAGATTGACTGGAGCGATCTGACGGTCAGCTTCGGCAGCGATCTGGCGCCGGGGGCCAGCTTCACGGTGAACGTTTTCTTCACAGCCAAGGAAGACACGACGCTGTTGGAGCCGGACGGCCGGACGATCAACACGGCCATGGTGCACGATGCCCTGGCTGATCCCGACGGCCCTGGGCCTCTGGGCTCCGAGGGGCCGCTGCCGCAGAAGTCGGACAGCGCTGGTGTACTGATCTTCTCTCCGGGCAAGTCCTCCATCGGCGATACCGTCTGGCGCGATAGCGATGGCGATGGCGAGCAGGACGCGGGGGAGGCGGGGATTGACGGCGTGTTGGTGAACCTGTACCTGGACGACGGTGATGCAAGCTTCGAGCCGGGAACCGATGACACCTTCCAGGACAGCATGACCACCGGCGAGAATCCGAGCGCCGCGGGATGGCATGGCTGGTATGACTTCGTGGGCCTGGCGGCCAATGGGTTGGCCTACTGGGTGGAGATAGACGACAGCAACTTCGCACCTGGCGGCCCGCTGGAGGGGCTGGCCCTCACCAGCCAGTTCACCTATGGCCCTGAACCAATGCGGGTGCTTCTGTGGGATGTCATCGTGGATTACGACAACGCCGATTTCGGCTATGCCCGGCCAGCCATTGACCTGGTGAAAACGGCGGGCAACGCGCCGGACGGCGGCATCGAGTACATCCGCGGCGCGGGGAACGTGGTCTTCCACTACACGGTGGCGAACGTCGGCGAGACGTATCTGTCGAACATCGTGGTCAGCGACGACGTGCACGGTGCCGTCTGCACCATCGCCGGGCCGCTGGCCCCCGCGGCTTCGCGGGCCTGCGACCGCACCTTCTGGGTAGATGGGGACGAGACGAACTGGGGCACGGCTACGGGCAACCCCACGGACAGCACGGGCAACGACATCCCGGACATTCCCAACGTTTCCGACACAGACGATGCCGTGGTGGAGGTGGTGAACCCGGCCATTGACCTGGTGAAGACGGCGGGCAACGCGCCGGACGGCGGCATCGAGTACATCCGAGGCGCGGGGAACGTGGCCTTCCACTACACGGTGACCAACGTCGGTGACACCTACCTGTCGAGTATCGTGGTCAGCGACGACGTGCATGGGGCCATCTGCACCATCGCCGGGCCGCTGGCGCCAGCCGCTTCGCAGGCTTGCGACCGCACCTTCTGGGTGGCTGGTGACGAGACGAACTGGGGCACAGCTACGGGCAATCCGACGGACAGCGGCGGCAACGATCTGCCGGATATCGCCGATGTCTCCGATAGCGACGATGCCGTGGTGGAGGTGGTGAACCCGGCCATTGACCTGGTGAAGACGGCGGGTGATGCCCTCGATGGTGAGGTGGAGCGAGTGCCGGGGCCGCCGCCGGTGAGCGTGACCTTCCACTACCTGGTCACCAACGTCGGCGACACGCACCTGTCGAACATCGTGGTCAATGACGATATCCACGGGTACATCTGCACCATCGCCGGGCCGCTGGCGCCGGCCGCTTCCCAGAGTTGTGATGGCACGTTCGCAGTCTTTGCCGACGAGACGAACTGGGGCACGGCCACGGGCAACCCCACGGACGGCGCTGGCAACGACCTGCCGGACATCCCCGATGTCTCCGACAGCGACGATGCACGGGTGGAGATCGAGCCGGTGGGCAGTCTGGGTGACCTGGTGTGGTGGGATGTCAACGGCAACGGCCAGCAGAACAGCGGCGAGCCAGGCATCCCCGACGTGCTGGTCAATCTCTACGATGGCAGCGCGGTCAAGATCGCCACGGGCGTGACCGACGGCAGCGGCTTCTACCGCTTCGATACGCTGCGGTCGGGCACCTATCGCATCGAGATTGACCCCAGCGAGTTCCTGCCGGGCGGCACGCTTCACAACTGGTATGCCAGCCCGCGCAACCTCGGCCCCGATGCCACCGACTCCGACGGTCATCTGACCACTCACGACATCGTCACGTTGCTGTCGCCGGGTGAGCAGGACATGACCAACGACTTCGGCTTCGACATCCTGCCGGACTACAGGATCAGCAAACGGCTGAACACGGTGGAGCCTGCAAGCACGGGCCAGGCGGTCAGTTTCACCATCCGCATCACCAACACCGGCGGGAGCTGGATCACCGTCCTGCCGCTGCGGGATACCTACGACCCGGTCTACCTGACCTACGGCTACGCCGCCCAGTTCGCCCGCCCCGACTCCGATGACCACGACAACGACGGACAGATTGACTGGAGCGATCTGACGGTCAGCTTGGGCACGGATCTGGCGCCGGGGGCCAGCTTCACGGTGGTCGTTACCTTCACGGCCCGAACGGACACGCAGCATTTGCCGGATCGCAGCACGGAGAACTGGGCCATCGTGCACGACGCCATCGCCGACGCCGACGGCCCTGGCCCTCTGGGGTCCGAAGGACTGCCACAGAGGTCGGACAGCGATACGGTGGAGATCGTCTTCCCCACGGCGGTGGCGATGGCCAGTTTCCAGGCTGTCGCACAGCCGGACGGCGCGCTGGTGCAGTGGCAGACGGCCAGCGAGGTGGAGATGCTAGGCTTCTACGTGCTGCGACAAACGGATGGTGGCGAGTTCGTGGCGGTCAATGAGGCGTTCATCTTCGCCGAGTACGCCGGAGCAGGGCAGGGTGCGTCCTATGCCTATGTGGACGCTGGCTTGCAGGCGGGCACCTACACCTACACACTGGAGGTGATCAAGCTCGACGGCAGCTCAGAGCGGTATGGACGGGCTGCGGTCACCATAGGCGGATGACCAGGTTGCTGCCTGCTATGCAGGAGAGTGTGGGAGAGTAAGAGGCGAGGGGCGTTTCCACGAACATGGAAACGCCCCTCTGTTATGAGCTGGCTGTCCCTTCCTGTTCCTC
>JACNHM010000038.1 GCA_014383605.1 Chloroflexota bacterium | reverse complement strand
CTCTGCGCGCCGAGTTGATACAGCCGCAGGGCGAAGGCGGCCAGCAAGATCAGCAGCAGGATCAGGCGGGAGCGAGCGGTGGCATGGCGAACCATGTTGCCATCTTACCACAACCTGTGCCATCTGGCAATCACAGAGACACGGCAGCAAGAGCGTAGATTTCCCAGGGGTTCCGCGGCAGCATTTGTCCACATCGAGGGAGGTAGTGTACACTGTCGTCAGTCACACGCCATGTGGAGGCCACAACATGAAGGTATCCGTCACCGCACCCACGCGCATTGACCTGGCCGGCGGCACGCTGGACGTCTATCCCCTGTACCTGTTCGAGGACGGCGGGCTGACGCTGAACGCGGCCATTGACGTCTGCGTGCACGTGGACGTGGAGACGCGCGACGATCCCAGAATCGTGATCCGCTCCCAGGACATGGACGCGGCCGAGGAGATCAGCAGTCTGGCGGCCATGCCGCTGGGCGGAGAGTTGGATCTGATCAAGAGAGCACTGCGCTACTACCGGCCGCGCCGTGGCCTGAACATCACCACCCGCAGCGAGGCGCCGCCAGGCTCCGGGCTGGGCGGTTCGTCGGCATTGCTGATGGCCCTATCCTGTGCCCTGAACGAGATCAACCAGATGGGCTTGAGCCCAGAGCGCATCATTGACCTGGGCGCCAACATCGAAGCGCAGGCCATCGGCATCCCCACCGGCAAGCAGGACTACTTCCCGCCGCTGTTCGGCGGCGTGCAGGCCATCTGGTTCGACGTGGATGGCTTCCGCCACCAGGACCTGGCCGTGGGCAACGACCTCATCGAGCGGCTCAACGGCAGGAACACTTCGCCGCCGCGCTGGCCATGCGCCGCCTGGACGGGCTGGTCCTGGCCACACCGCCGCCCACGCGGGCTGGCCGCATCCTGGCCGCCTGCCCACCCGAAGAGGAACACGCCTTCAGCCTGCTGCTGGCCACCTTCCTGCTGCGGCGGCGGGGCTGGGACGTCCTCTACCTGGGAGCTAACGTGCCCATCGCCCGCATGGAGGCGACCATCGCCGCCCACAGGCCGCAACTGGGGCTGGCAGCGGCCCAGCAGTTGCCCACGGCAGCGACCTTGCTGGAGATGGCTCGCTTCCTGCAGGGGGAGCAGGTTCCGCTGGCCTTTGGCGGGTGGATCTTCAACCGCCTGCCAGCGCTGCGCGCCCGCATCCCCGGCCATTTCCTGGGCGAAAGCATGACGCAAGGAGTGCAGGCAGTGGAGCAGTTGCTGTTGTCGCCCCGATCGCTGCCCCAGGTCGAGGACCTCAGCGAGGAGCGACGACAGGCGCTGACCCACTATCGTGAACGCCAACCGCGCATCGAAGCGGAGCTGTGGCAAGGCCTGAAGCCACCGGGCATGGCCGAAGAATACCTGGCCATCGCCAACGACGCGCTGGCCCGCCATATCAGCGCCGCACTGATCCTGTGCGAGATGGGCTTCCTGGACACCTGCCTGGATTGGGCCGAAGGCCTTTTCCAGAATCGCGGTGTGCCGCCGAACGTGCTGACGGACTATCTGCGCGGTGTCTACCGGGCCGCCCAGGTGCACCTGGATGAACGGGGCGCGCCTATCGTCAATTGGCTGGCTGGACGAATTGCTCCTGATGTTGATGGGCGGTCTTCCGACCGGCCAGTCGTCGGGGCGGGAGACCCAGCGGGATCGGTTCGGGGGAAAGTATAACGACAAGGAGATAGGGTTTATGAACATAGCCAAAGCGATCGCCCTCATAGGCCTTCTGGCCATGGGCGGGATACTGATCTATGGCTTCACCGTCGGCGATTTCTCCGGGGAGGGGAGCGTTCTGCTCTCCATGCCCTGGGGACAAGTGTCGCTGGTGGATGTGTACGTAGGCTTCATGCTCTTTTCCGGCTGGATCGTCTACCGCGAGAAGTCGCTCGCCCGCTCGGTCGTGTGGATCATCTTCATGATCGTGCTGGGCAACTTCACCGCCAGCCTGTACGCGCTGATCGCCCTGTACCGCAGCGGCGGCGACTGGAAGTGGTTCTGGATGGGCAAGAGGGCGTACTGACGCCCAACAACTTGAAAAAGGAGATTGCAATGAACAAAGACGTACGACGACAATGGATCAATGTGCTGGCATTGGTCGTGACCTTCGCCATCAACTCGTTGGCCGCGACCCTGCCCTTGGGCGGGCTGACCACGGGAGAGATATCTGATCTCTTCCCCGTCTACTTCACGCCCGCCGACTACGTGTTCAGGATCTGGTTCCTGATCTACGGCGCGCTGTTTGGCTTCATCGTCTACCAGGCTCTCCCCTCGCAGCGGGAGAACCCGCGCCTGCGCCGCGTCGGCTACCTGTTCGTCCTCAGCGGCCTGGCCAACACCATCTGGCTGCTGCTGTGGCACTTCCAGATCTTCCCGCTCAGCTTGGTGGCCATGATCGTGCTGCTGCTGACGCTGATCGCCATCACCCTGCGCCTCGGTACTGGCCGTAGCAAGGTCAGCACGGCCGAGACGTGGCTCGTGCGGGTGCCCTTCAGCATCTACCTGGGCTGGATCACCGTGGCCACTATCGCCAACGCCACCACGGTCCTGAACTACCTGAACTGGAGCGGCTGGGGCATCAGCCCCGAGATCTGGACGGTGATCATGCTGGCCGCGGCCACGATCATCGGCTCGCTGGTCAGCCTGACGCGGGGCGACGCGGCTTACATGCTGGTCCTCGTCTGGGCCTTCGTGGGCATCGCCCTCAAGCACGCCGCCACACCCGTGGTGGCCACCGCTGCCTGGGTGGCGGCAGCGCTGGTGGCCGTCATGCTGGTCGTGGGCGTGCTCCTGAAAAGACGAAAGTAAGCCGACCACCGAACACGAAGGCACAAAGGAACCCTACGTGGTGTCTTTGTGCCTTCGTGGTGGGTTTCAGATGGGTGCAGTTGCTCTCGTTTACCACCACCTCCTTGTCCACCGGGATCGTCAAGTG
>JACNHM010000260.1:13690-14994 GCA_014383605.1 Chloroflexota bacterium | reverse complement strand
TAACAAGCACAAAGCAGATCTGATATCCAAACTCAGACGCTCGCTACACGGGAGATCCTGACCACGATCTTGCCTGTTGCCCTGCTGGCACTGTTCGTCAACGTCTTCGCGGCCGAGGCGGCACTGGTGGAAGGGGGACCGGGCATGCATCTCCTTTCCGTCGCTGTCAGCGCATAGAAGACTTTCGCAGCGGGTTCCCACACGCTGTGGTGCGAACACAATAGCGCACAGGGTGAGTTCGACATGGAGATCAGACCACTACGCTTCATTGGCGAACCCATCGAAGTCGAGTTCGATCAACCGCCGGCATTGGAGAAGAAGCCAGGTTGTCCTGACCGGTTTGTCTGGCACGGGGAAACCTACCACATCGTCGAGTCTCTGAGCGAATGGCACGACTATGGGCGGAGGGGACGCATGGCTGCCAACATGCGGCCCACCCATGCCGCCACAGCCTCCCTGCGCGGCTCGTGGGGCGTGGGGCGATTCACCTTCCGAGTGCGCGTCGACAGCGGACGGATATTCGACCTCTACTACGATCGGTCGCCGAAGCACGCCGACGACCGCAAGGGCAGTTGGTTTCTCTTCCGGGAAATGGCAGCAACGGACAGGGGATCGCCGACATGATGGAAGAACCCAGGAAAGGCAAGGAGCGGCAGCTCAGGACAGGCGCTGGTAGTCCGCTTGCGTCCAGCCGCCGTTATGTTACGGTCACACTGCTTGTTCCGGAACGACGATGACACCACATCAAAAACCCCAAATCGCTTCCCAGAACCGTAGACTCTACACCCTGGGCGAAGAAATAGCCAACAGCATCACCCACGGCATTGGAGCCGGTCTCAGTGTGGCCGGGCTGATTGTCCTGGTCGTTCTGGCTGTTGGGCACGGCGATGTGTGGCAGATCGTCAGCTTCAGCATCTACGGTAGTAGTTTGATCATCCTGTATCTGGCGTCAACCCTCTACCACAGTTTTCGTAACCCTCGGGTCAAGCGGGTGTTCAGGATCATTGACCATGCTTCAGTTCACTTGCTCATTGCCGGGACCTACACGCCCTTCTTGCTGGTGAGTCTGCGGGGAGCTTGGGGTTGGACGCTGCTGGCTATCATCTGGGGGTTGGCGCTGCTGGGGATAGGCTTCGAGGCGCTGTTCATCGGGCGCTTTCGCAAGATCTCTACGCTTTCCTACGTTCTGATGGGCTGGCTCGGTGTGGTGGCCCTGAAACAGATGCTGGTCAGCGTTCCCACGGGTGGCCTGGTGTGGCTGGCCGTGGGTGGGGTGCTCTACACGGTGGGCGTCATCTTCTACG
>JACNHM010000260.1:0-12868 GCA_014383605.1 Chloroflexota bacterium | reverse complement strand
ACCTGCGAGCCCTGCGCCGTCTTCACCACGTCAATGCGCACGGGGAACATGTCCTTCAGTTCCTCGATGTGGGTGATGACCAGGATGCGGTCGAAGTCGGCCTTGATGGCGTTGATGGCCTCCACCAGCCGCTCCCGCCCCTGCGCATCCTGCGTGCCGAACCCCTCGTCAACGAAGAGCGTGCGCAGTTGCGTGCCGGCGCGGCGGGCCAGCAGCTTGGAGATGGCGATGCGCAGGGCGAAGTTGACCCGAAAGGCCTCGCCGCCGGAGAAGAGATCGTAGCTGCGCGCCCCCAGCTCGTCGGCGATGATGATGTCCAGCGTCTCCTGCACTCCGCCCTTCTTCATCTCTCTCTGGGTGTCCAGCCGCACGCTCATGCGCCCGTCGCTCATGCCGCTCAGCAAACGATTGGCCTCGGCCTCGATCTCCGGCAGCGCGGCCTCGATGATCATGGCCTGCAGGCCCCGCCGCCCGAAGGCCTCCCGCAGCTCCTCGTAGATGCCCTGGGCCTCCGCCGCCTCCCGCTGCGCTTTCTGCTTGACCTGCCGCTCCTTGGCCAGGCGCTGGCAGGTATCAATACGCTGCCGCGCCGCGCCCAGCCGCAGCCTGGCCAGCCGTTCCTGTTCCAGCACCTGCTCGACCCGCTGCGTCGCTGCGGCCAGCCGGCTGGAGACTTGGGGCAAGCGGCTCACGGCGGCGGCCAGTTCCTCTCGCCTGGCCTCGTCGGCGGCTGATGTCTCCTGCCAGCGCACCTGGCGCTCCTCCAGCGTGGTCACCGGCGACCGGGCCGCCTCCACCTGCCCGGCAGCCAGGGACAGCCCCCGCTGGCGCTCCTCCCATCCGGCCAGTTCGGCCGCCTGCGACCGCGCCGCCTCGTGCGCGGCGCCGTCGTAGCCCAACGCCTCCAGCTCGGCCAGCACCGCCGCCAGCCGCACTTGCTCCGCCGGGGCAAAGTCCTGCGTTTCCAGCCGGGCCTGCAACGCCGCCAGGCGGGCGGCGACGTCGGTCATCTCCGCAGCAGCCGACTCACCATCGGCCACCCTGGTCTGCGCCGCGGCCAGCTTGCGCTGCTGCTCGGGCAGCGCCCGCAGCCTTTGTTCCAGGCTGGCATCTTCGTGACGCAGTTCGGTCTCCCGCGCCGCCAGGCTCTCCAGGCGGGTTTTGTTGGCCCGCCACTGATCGCCCTTGGCCTGGCCTTCGGCCTGGAAATCGGCCAGCAACTGTTCACGATGCGTTTCGTCCAGGGGCTGCTGGCAAAGGGGACAGGCGGCCTCCCCGGTCTCCTGCAAGAGCTCGATCTTCTCCTTCAGCTCATCCATCTCGGCGCGCAACTGCTCGCTCTGCGCCTTGAGCGTCGCCGCCTCCTCGGCCAGTGCGGACAGCTCCTGCCGCAGCGTCTCCCGCCGCGCCTGCTGCGCTTCCAGTTGCGCCAGCGCCGCTTGCGCCTCGGCCAATGGCGCCCGCTGCGCTTCACCTGTCGCCACACGAGCCCGCAGGGCGGCCACCTGCGTCTCCGCCACCCGCTGCTCGGCCACCAGTTCGCCCCGCGCCGCGGCGACCGCCGCCTCCCGTTGCCGCCGCTCCTCGGTGAGTGGCCTCTGCGCGGCCAGCCGGGCGTTCCAGTTTTCGACTGCCTCCCGCGCCGCCGCCAGGGCGGCGTAGCCGGCCTCGATCTCCTCCCGCTGGCCCAGCGTCTGCTCGTAGGTGGCTATCTGCGCTTCCGCGGCGCGCAGTTGCTGGGCGATCTCCGCCAGCTCCCGTTCGCCCTGGGCCAGCCGCCCCTTCAGCTCCTCCAACTGCTGCTGCTGATGGAGGAGGGACTGCCGCTCCATCTGCAGGTTCTTCTGCTCCGCCTCGGCCGAGCGCAGTTGCTCGCCCCACTCGACCGCGGCCGCTTCGGCCTCCTGTAGCTGCGTTTCGTACTCCGGCAGGTGCGCCAGCTCGCGGTCAATCTCCCGTATCTGTGCAGCCAGTTCCGCCGCTTCCTGCGCCTTGGCTTTGGCCCGCGCCTTGGCCCGCTCCTCGTACTCGTCGTAGAGACCCAGCCCCAGGATCTCGCCCAGGATGCGTTTGCGCTCGCCGGGGGGCTTGGTGGTGAACTCGTCGGCGCGGCCCTGCACCAGAAAGGCGGAGTTGATGAAGGTCTCGTAGTCCATGTTCAGCAGATCAACGATCTTGGCCTCCGTCTGGCGCATGGTGGGCTCGCTGAGGGGGAGGTAGCGGTCATCGGCCCAGCCTTGCAACTCCAGCAGTGATTGCCCGCGCCGGCTGTCCCGCTTGCGGATCACGCGATAACGATGGGGGCCGATCTGGAACTCCAGCTCCACCTCCATCTCCGTCTGGCCCAGGTGGATCAACTGGTCATCGCGGCTGACCCGCGCCTTGCCCCACAGCGCCCAGGTCATGGCGTCGAGCAGGGCCGATTTGCCGTGGCCGTTGTCACCGGCCAGGCAGGCCAGGTGGATGCCGCGCAGGTCGAGCGGCGGCACGTTGTCGCGGTAGCACATGAAGTTGTGAACCCGGAGTGTGAGAGGGATCATAGGCTGACTCCTTCGGGCGATGCAAGAGGCAAGATGCAAGAGGCAAGATGCAGAAGGCAAGATGGCCGCCCGTTGGTCAAAATCGGCGAATGGAGTATAATGGGTTCATCTCGTGTGCAGGAGGAAAACAGCTTTGGTTTCAGTTTCCAGTTTCCAACTTCCAACTTCCAACCTCCAACTTCCAATCTCCAATGACCATTTCCCCACCGGCAAGCTGCCGCTGCCGGTGCTCGAAGAGCTGCTGGGCCGCTACGCCACGCCCGACGAGCGGCTCATCGTCGGCCCCCAGGCGGGGGAGGACGCCGCGGTGATTGATTTCGGCGACCGCTACCTGGTGGCCAAGACCGATCCCATCACCTTCGCCACCGACGAGATCGGCTGGTACGCCGTGCACGTCAACGCCAACGACGTGGCGGTGATGGGCGCCCGTCCCCGTTGGTTCCTGGCCACCCTGCTCCTGCCCGAAGGCCAGGCCAACAAGGTCATGGCCGAGACCATCGTGGCCCAGATTGACGCCGCCTGCCGCAGCCTGGGCATCGCCCTGGCCGGCGGGCACACCGAGATCACGCACGGCCTCGACCGGCCCCTGGTGATCGGCACGATGCTGGGCGAGGTGGCGCCCGACCGGTTGGTGACCACCAGCGGGGCGCAGGTGGGCGATGCCATCCTGCTCATCAAGCCCGTGCCCATCGAGGGCACGGCCATCATCGCCCGCGAGCGGGCCGCCGATCTGGCCGCCAAGGGCTACGATCCAGCGCTGATCGCCCGCGCCCAGAACTTCCTGCACGATCCGGGCATCAGCGTGGTGCGGGCGGCGCGGCGGGCGGTGGAGCTGGCCCCGGTGCACGCCATGCACGACCCCACCGAAGGGGGCGTGGTCACCGGCCTGTTGGAACTGGCGCGGGCCGCCGGCACTGGCCTGTGGGTTGACCTGGATCGCATCCCCGTGCCGCCGGAAGCGGCGGCGCTGTGCAGCGAGTATGGCCTCGATCCCCTGGGCACCATCGCCTCCGGCGCTCTGCTGCTGACCCTGCCGGCCGAGCGGGCCGAAGGGCTACGAGCGGCGCTGGCGGCGGAGGACATGCCCAGCGTGGTCATCGGGCAGGTGCTGGAGGCCACTGCGGGCTTGCAGGCCCGACGTCACGGCGGCGCTGTCCCCTGGCCAACCTTCGCCGTGGATGAGATCGCCAGGCTGTTCTAAAACGTAATGCGTAAATTACGTTTCACGCTTTACGTTTTATTCTACGGCGTGGGCAAGATGCGCCGGCCCAGCGCCTGCACGGTGGTGGTGATCACAGGGCCACCGGCGGGAACCAACTCCACCTGAAAGGTCGTCTCGCCGCCGCGGGGCACGACGTTGTGCTCGGGCACACCCTTGCGCACCCCGACGACGTTCCCCAAAGCGTCGTAGGCGGTCACCACCACGGTGACGCCTACAGCATCCTCCGGCCCGACGTTCACCAGGCGGCCGCGCACCGTGGTGCTGGCGTACCGTTCTCCTGCCACCTCGATGTCCCGCGCCTCCAGGTCACGGTAGTAGCTGCCCACGTAGGCGGGCACGCCGCCCAGCGGCTGCGCCTCGTAGCTGGCAAAGGACGCCGGCGCGTCGGGAAAGAAGACGGCGAACGGCGCACGCTCATCGGGGGCAATGAGATCGAGCTGAACGAAGGCCGCGGCAGCGGCGAGGTGCTCGTGCTCGTCGTCGTACAGCGTCACCATGACCTGAACCTGCTCCAAGTCCACGCCGCTGGTGTTGTGCATCTCCCCCAGACACCACAGCCCGCCCAGCGGCATGCGGTCGAAGTGCAGGTTCTCGATGGCAAAAGGCAGCGGCGTCGGCGTGGCTGTGGGTTCGCCGCCGCCCAGTTGGGATTCCTCGTGGTAAGGGATGATGATCTGCTGGCCGATGCGCAGGGCGCGGGGATCCACAATGCCGTTGGTCTCCTGCAAGGCAGCCACGGTGACGCCGTACTGGCTGGCGACGGCCAGCAGCGTGTCGCCCCGCTCGATGGTGTAGATGATGGGCGTGGGCGTGGTTGTGGGCGTGGCGGTAGGAGCCGGCGTATAGGGAGCGGGCGTGGCCGTCGGGCGCGGCGTGGCGGCCACCGTCACCTCGATGGTCGGCGTCGGCGGCAGCGGCGTGGCCGTGGGCAGGGTGATCACCTGGCCGCAAGCGGTCAAGGCGACGGCCAGCAGCATCAACATCACAAGAGCTGTGCGTGTTCTGGACACTCCGGACCCCCAAGGGTAAGCTCAAAAGTTCAAACCTCAAAGTCCAAATTCAAATAGCGTTGGGCTCGTGCGAGCCCTCCAATGGTGTTTTTGAGCTTTGGACTTTGGACTTTGGACTTTGGACTTTGGACTTTGATTATACCACAGCTTGCTTGCCGTGCGAAACTGTGTTACACTTGCCAACACCTGATACCCAATATCCGACAGCCAGAGGAAGGTGGCTTATGAAATCCCAGTTCGTGGCCGATCTGAACCCCGGCGATGCGGTGTTGAGCTTCTTCCGCGTGCGTTTCCAGCGACTGGAACCCTTCCGCGACCCCAGCAAGGGACAGTATCTGAGCCTGATCCTGGCCGACCGCACGGGCGAGATGCCGGCCCGCGTGTGGGAGCAAGGCCCCGCCGTGGCCGGGCAAATCGCCCGCGGCAGCGTGGTCAAGGTCAGAGGAAAGGTGGAGGCCTACCGCGGGCGCCAGCAACTGATCGTCGCCCGCATCCGTCCCGCCGAGGAGGAGGAGTACGACCCGGCCGACCTCGTGCGCACGTCCGAGCGGGACGTCGAGGCCATGCTGGACGCCATTCGGGAGGCCATCACTGCCGTGGCGGAGCCGCATCTGCAGTCGTTGCTGCACAGCTTCTTCGGCGATGAGGAGTTCCGCGCCGCGCTGCGGCAGGCCCCGGCGACCCTCCGCTTGCACCACGCCTACCCGGGCGGCTTGCTGGAGCACATGGTGGACATGCTGGCCCTGGCTTGCCCTCTGCTGAGCCTGACGCCGGAGCTGGACGCTGATCTTCTGACGGCGGGCATCCTGCTGCACGACGTGGGGCGGGTAGCCGAGTTCCGGTTGTCGGGGCTGGACATCGTGCCCACCGACGAAGGACGCCTGGTGGGTCACGTGGTGCTGGGCGACCGCATGGTCAGCGAGCGCATCGCCCAGTTCGCCGATTTCCCGGAGCCGCTGGCCCTGCGGCTGCGGCACATGATCCTCAGCCATCACGGGCGGGCGGAGTGGGGGGCGGTGCAGCCGCCGCGCACGCTGGCGGCGGCGGCCCTGCATCACCTGAACGAGCTGAACGGTCAGGTGAGCCGTTTCGCGGCGTTGGCTGGTGAGGGGCGGGAACCCGGCCGCGCCTGGACGGATTACGATCCCCGCCTGCGGCGGTCGCTGTACCTGGGGCGAGAGCCGCTGGACGCCGAGGAAGACACAGACTAGCTCTGCCCGCTGCTGTGCAAACAGAAGCGGGGACATTGGCCGAGAAAAGCCATAAGTCCCCGTGACGTTTGCAACATTTCCTGCTGCCATCTATTGTTGGCCGTCTGCCATCAGCGGCTTGCTGTTGGCTTACGGGTGGGAATCTGACTCATGAAGCGCCTGGCTCTCTCCTCCGGCGACGTTCCGCCACATGGTCAAGGAAGTCGTACAGCAGATCAGCATAGGTCTCGAGTAGGTGGTCAACCTGGCCAATCTCGAACACCACTTGAGGAACGACCTTCTCAGCCAACTTGGAGAAGCCCTCCTTCTTTTTCCAGATGCTGGGCGAAGGCGACCTGCTTGTCCAGATTCACCAAATCAACGGGGTGGTCTAGTTCCATAAGCAATCTACCCCAAAGGTGAAAAAACTCGCCCCGGGGGCAGCCTTGGATGGCCAAGTCAATATCCGATCTATCGCCGCTTTGTCCTTCGGCAAGAGAGCCGAACAGGAAGACGCGGACACATCCCGCCGTCTTGAGTACCCTCACCGCGCGGCGGATGTCTTCCCGAAAAACTGTTGGAATCTTGCCTTCTTCCGTTTTCAGCACGTGTATCCGATTCCTTAGCATGGCGTGTGCCCTGAGCGTGGCAGCCAGCGTCAAGAATGATACCACATCCTGAAGGCTGAGTCAAACTCCTTCAAGGCTGTGGGTATCATTCGGAATCGTAGGGAATCTTGGTTGCACCCTGCCCCACCGCGTCAGCGGAACAGCGGAACCAGCGAAAAATGAACAGCCCTGTCTTTCCGCTTTTCCGCCGACAGCGATGTGCTGCTCTCTTCTCCTACACTTCAGAACGATCCCCCTGGCGTCCGCGAGCATCTGTCAGATTTCCATCCACTCTCAGAGGGTCGCCTCGGCAGAGAGGCCCTCACATCCACACAGGATCATCCCACAGCGTCACCTTCTGCCCTATCCCTTTGCTCTGGGCCGACCTGTAGATGCTGCTGGCCACCTGCAGGGCCATCAACTGCGTGCGGCTCTGCACGCCAGCGCCGATGAGGCCCACGCTGGTCACGTCCTCCCGCGCCAGATACCTGGCCCCCACGCCGCTCACCGCGCCGGTGCGCATGGCGCTGATCAGCGTGCCATCCATCACCACCCTGGGCAGCCCCAGCTCGACGTCCTGCAGAGTGATGAGCGCAGAGGCGCGCGGCAGACCGTGCTTAAAGGGGTTGCGGGGAAAACTGGCGATGGCTTTGAGACCGGCGGCATTGAAGCGGCCGCCGACGTAGCCGGGCATGAGGTTGAGGTGGTTGCGCTGCTCCCCTGGCGGCAGATCATCCCACTCCCATTGCAGGGATATCTTCTTCGTAGCCGCGCACCCCGGTTGAGCCAACAAGGGCGGGTGCCTTGGTTCGGACGAGTCAGGGCCTCTGCCCGGTTCACGTTTCTCTGTTGGTCAGGACTGCGGGGGCAGCGGCTAATGGGTCAGTATCTGGCTCAGGAACAGCTTGGTCCGTTCCTCTCGCGGATTCCTGAAGAACTCCTCTGGCGTGTTCCCCTCCACGATGATCCCCTCGTCGAAGAACAGGATGCGATGGGCCACCTCTTTGGCAAAGCCCATCTCGTGGGTGACGACGATCATGGTCATACCCGAGTGAGCCAGTTCGACCATCACATCCAGCACCTCTTTGATCATCTCCGGGTCCAGCGCCGAGGTGGGCTCGTCGAAGAGCATGATCTTGGGCTGCATGGCCAGGGCGCGGGCGATGGCCACCCGCTGCTGCTGCCCGCCCGACAACTGGCCGGGGTATTTGTGAGCCTGCTCGGGAATGCCCACCCGCTTCAGCAGCTCCATGACCACGTTCAGCGCCTTGTCTTTCGGCCATCTGCGCACCCAGATCGGCGCCAACGCGACGTTGTCAATGACCTTCAGGTGCGGGAACAGGTTGAACGACTGGAACACCATTCCGATCTCGCTGCGGATCGCCGCCACGTTGCGCACGTCGTGTGTCAGTTCGATGCCATCCACGATGATGTCGCCCTTTTGGTGTTCTTCCAACCGGTTGATGGTGCGGATGAATGTAGATTTGCCCGACCCCGAAGGGCCGCAGATGACCACCACTTCCCCTTGTTTGATTGTCAGGTTCACCCCCCGCAGCACGTGGTAATCACCGAACCACTTGTGGACGTCGCGGCAGATGATGATGTCATCTCTGGATTCGAGCTTCTCGTTCTGCATGATCCTTCACCTGAGTGCTGGTATAATCGGTACACTGGTAGACTGGTAGGTTGGTAAATTGGTAGATTGGTCTACTTCCCAGTCTCCCAAGCTCCCAATTTCCCGATCTACCGACCCTATCGCTCCCCTACGCCCAGAGTCCGTTCCAAGCGACGGCTGGCATAGGACATCGCATAGCAGAAGGCGAAATAGATGACTGCGGAGAAGGAGTAGACCTCCCGCTGCAAGCCGATGAATGCCCGCTGGCCGGTCACGGCCTTGGCAATGCCCAGCAAATCCAGCAGGCCGACAATGACCACCAACGACGTGTCCTTGAACAGACTGATGAACTGCCCCACAATGGCCGGGATCACCACGCGTAGCGCCTGGGGCAACACGACCAGTCCTATCACCAGCGCCTCGTTCAAACCCACCGCCCTGGCCGCTTCGTACTGGCCTATGGGGATGGCTGCCAGCCCTCCGCGCACGTTCTCTGCGGTATAGGCGGCGCTAAACAGGGTCATGCCCGTGAGCGCCCGTAAGACGGTGCTGAACCGCAGTTCCGGCGGCAGGAAAAGCGGCAGCATCAACTGGCTCATGAAGAGCACGCTGATGAGGGGGACGCCGCGGATCGTCTCGATGTACACGGTGCACAACACTTTGATGACCGGCAGCTTGCTGCGCCGGCCCAGCGCCAGCAGCACGCCCAGCGGGAATGAGGCCACGATGCCGACGATAGCCAGGACGAAGGTCAGCAACAGCCCACTCCACATGTCCTCTGACACTTGCGGCAGAAACGGGCTCTGGCGAGAGAAGCCCCGCAGCAGGATGCCGATGAGAGGAAAAGAGAGCACCCAGCCCAGCACCAGCCAGCGCCACGGCGGGTTGCCCTGCATTCTGCGCAATGTCCAGGTGAGCACTGCCAGAAGCACGAGGATGCCCAGGCTGGCCCACACTCGCCAGGTCTCCCCGCCGGGATAGCGGCCGACCATGAAGACTTTGATGTTGGTCGTGATCACTTCCCAACGCGCATCCCGCACGGCCCAGGTGCCGATGGCTCGCAAGACGAGGTAGATAAGGGCCAGCGAGAAGAGGGTGAACAGCGCGTTGTACCAGGTGCTGAACAGATTTCTCTTCAGCCAGCCTGGCAGGCCAACTTCGCTGCGCGGGGGCATCAGCGTTTCAGGTTGTGCCGCCATACTCATCTCTCCACGATCTGGACGCGTCGGTTGACGATGTTCATGATCAGCGAGATGGTCAGGCTGATCGAGAGATAGCTGCCCATGATCATCAGGAAGACTTCTACCACGCGACCGGACTGGTTCAGCATGGTGTTGGACACAGCATAGAGATCCAGGAAGCCAATGCCAATGGCCAGGCTGGAGTTTTTGGCCAGATTCAGGTATTGACTGATCAGTGGCGGGATGATCACGCGCAGAGCCTGAGGCAGGACGATCAGTCGTAATATCTGCCCCTCCGTGAAGCCCTGGGCCCTGGCGGCCTCGGTCTGTCCCGGGGGCACGGCCAGAATGCCGGCCCGCACGACTTCAGCGATGAAGGCCCCGGTGTAGACCACCAGGCCGAGCAGCAGCGCAGTGAACTCTGGCGAAAGCGTCGTGCCGCCGATGACTTTGAGCACCCCGCCAGACCTGGAGACCAGTTCCGGCAAGTCGAGCCTGAGAGGGTGACCGGGGATCAGCAGCCAACCGAAGGCGGGGATGACGACCAGGGGAAGCGCTGCCCAGAACAGGCTGAAGCTGGGGCGGCCAGTGCGTTGTACACCGCGCTGTCGCAAGATGAGCAGCACCACAGCCCCGATCAGGGCCACGACGAGGAAGGGCCACCATGAACCGAACGGGGGCGCAAGGCGAGGCCAGGGCAGCACAATGCCGCGATTGCTCAGAAAGGTGGGGCCGGGCAACACCAGAGGATCACGCAAATCGGGCAGCTTGAGAATGACGGCGAAGTACAGGAAAAAAAGCTGCACCAACAGGGGGGTGTTGCGAACGATCTCGATGTAGATGCTGGCGCTCCTGCTCAACAGCCAGTTGCCGGACAGCCGAGAAATGCCTGTCACCAGGCCGAGCAGGGTGGCCAGAACGATGCCCAGACCGGCCACGCGGAGGGTGTTCACCACGCCGACGAGGAAAGCCCGGGCATAGGAGTCGGTGGGGCTGAAGGCAATGCCCTCTGCCAGGTCGAAGCTGGCTTCTTCGTCCAAGAAGCCAAAGCTGAAGGTGCGACCCCGCGCCCGGTAGTTGGAGAGCATCCATGCGCCCAGAGCCAGCACCAAAACCACGAACACGACCTGGGCCAGCACTTTGAGCACGCGCTCGTCACGCCAGAAAGGCACTGCTTCGTGGTGTTCAGCCGCCGCTACACGCTGACTCATGCCGGTTCCTTCTGAGAAGCGTGCAGCCCGATGTGACCTTGCCAGCCCATCGGGCTGCACCTGTTGCACCTCTGCTGATGTTGTTAACTGACTAGCGGAAGGCCATGGAATACAGCAGCCCGCCCTCGGTCCACAGGCGGTTGGGGCCCCGAGGAATGTTCAGGCCGTCCGGCCCCAGGTGTCGCATGTAGACTTCCTCGTAATTGCCCACCGCCTTGAGAACCTTGACCATGAAATCGTTGCTCAGGCCCAGGGAAGTGCCCAACTCGCCCGAAACGCCCAGCAAGCGCTGGATGGTCGGGTCGGTGCTGCCCAGCATAGCGTCCACGTTCTGGGAGTCCACGCCCGATTCCTCCGCTTGCATCATGCCCCAGACAATCCAGCGCACGGCATCGTTCCACTGATTGTCGCCATGGGCGGTCAGCGGCCCCAAGGGTTCCTTAGACATGGTGACGTCCAGGATGACGTGGTCTTGGGGGTTGGCCATGGCCGAGCGCAGCGCAGCGAGCTGTGACTTGTCGGACGTCTGCCCGTCACAGCGGCCCTCTTCGTAGGCCGTCGCTGTGTCCTGGGTCTTCTCGAAGAGCAAAGGGGTATACTCCAGGCCCCGCGAGCGGAAGGCATCGGCCAGGTTCATCTCCGTGGTTGTGCCGGTGGTGGTGCAGACTGTAGCGCCTTCCATGTCCTCCAGCGTCTGCCAGCCGGTGGCCACCGGGACCATCATACCCTGACCATCGTAGAACGTCACTGCGGCCCAGTCTACCTCATTGGCCGAGTCTCGGGTCAGGGTCCAGGTCGTGTTGCGGATCAACACGTCTATCTCGCCCGTCTGCAGGGCCGGCAACCGCTCAGCCGCGGTCAGCGGACGAAACTCTACTTTGGTGGCGTCACCAAAGACGGCTGCGGCGATGGCTCGGCAAAAATCTACGTCAAAACCTTCGAACTCGCCCTGAGGGTTCAAGTAGCCAAAACCAGGCAATTCCGCGTTGCAGCCGCAGATGACGTATCCATGATCTTTGATGAGCTGGAGTCGCCCCTTGAGTGCTCCCGCGACGGGCTCCTCTTTCGGCTGCTCCGCTGGCGGCGCACAGGCAGCCAGGATCAGAAGCAGCACTACCAGCAGAGCCCACAATCTTTTCGTAGACATTGGAACCTCCTACTGAAAGGGTATCTGGTCCAGGAAACTGCCGTTTCCCGGACGGCGAGGGAACTCGATCAGGGGGGACATCCCTGTGCTGCGCTGTTCGCGTGCCCGTCATCACCTCCCCGTTGAGCACGTGGTGAGGGTACACCAGAGCATCCTCTGTTAGACACAACCGGAATGGGAGTAGGATCCGGATGAATGATACCACATCTTGGCCAGAGAGTCAAACCCCTGCCCTTCGCCATCGTTATGTTTTGCTGGTCATCCTTGGATCTCCGTGACTGCCTGGCGATTCGTGTCCACCAGTTCTTGAGCTTCGGCCGCCAAACCGGCCTCGGCGGTGATATGGCAGAGCCGTCTGTCTAGGTCAGGCCAGATCAGCACCCAGGAGCGGTTGTCCAACCAAGCCTTGATGCAATCAATTGCCGATGCAGACACGGCGTAGCTCGGCTCAAGCAAAAGCGGGTGCCTCCGCCCAAGGAAAGTTGCAGGCGCCCGCTCGGTTTACGTCCACTGCTAGGAGGGTCGCCTCGGCAGAGAGGCCCTCACATCCACACAGGATCATCCCACAGCGTCACCTTCTTGCCGATCCCTTTGTCCTGGGCCGACCTGTAAATGCTGCTGGCCACGGCCACGTCGTGCAGCGCCAGGCCGATGGGAGAGAAGATGATCACCTCGTCGTCGGTTTCCCGGCCGGACTTGCGACCGGCAACCACCTCGCCAAACTCGGCGTAGAGGTCATCGTCGGCGAATTGGCCGTCGCGCCACATCAGGGCCACCGTCGAATACATGCGCGCCTTGACCAGCTCCCAGTCGTCCACCAGCACCTTGTCGGCGTGGCGGAGGACGTCGTACTCGCACTCGTAGGCGGAGACGTGGGCGTAGTAGCTGCCGGGGGCCAGCCAGCCGTGGCGCACGATGGGTTCCGTGATGTTGGTGGTGGCCGTGACCAGCATCTCGGCGCCGCGCACTACCTCCTCGGCGCTGTTGGCAATGCGAATGTCCAGGCCCAGACGCTCGCTCATCTCGGCGGCAAAGGCCTGGGCACGGTCACGGCGGATGTCGAAGACCACGGCCTCCTGGATGCCCGGCCTGGCCACCTGCAGGGCCATCAACTGCGTGCGGCTCTGCACGCCAGCGCCGATGA
>JACNHM010000392.1 GCA_014383605.1 Chloroflexota bacterium | reverse complement strand
AAGGGAAAGACATGACCGGCAAGTCCTGTCCCACCTTGGTCATTCGTGAGGTTGCTGGGATACTGTGACCATGAAACAATCGCTGCCCATACGCGAAGCACTGCGCATCTTTCGCCTTGTCCTCATCGTCAAGCTGGCCTTGCTGGGGTTGAGCTTGTTGACAATGCTGGGATTGGGAGGTTCAGCACGGTGGGGCCTCTTGCCGCGCGCCGTCCCCACGCTGTTGCTGTCCCTGCTGGTGCTGCCTCCCTGGCTGGAGCGGGCTCTGGGCCGCCCCTTCCTGGCCCTGGCCCTGAGTCTGGAGGTGCTTTTCGAGAGCCTGACCGCAGCGCCTTTCTTCTTCGACCAGCCCGCCTTCTGGCCTGAGCGATTGGCTCTGCCTTCGCCCATGGCTCGCTACTGGATGGAAGCCCCGCCGGTGGAGCCTTTCTTTTTCCTGTTGATCCCCCTGCTGCTGCTGGCCTGGGGCTACGGCCGGAGCGGAGCGGTGTGGGGCAGCACCTGGGCGACGATCTTGCACCTGGGCACGGGCTATTGGGCGCTGCAGCGGGACATCCTCAGCCGGGGCTTCTTCGTGGGGGCAGTGACGCGCATCGCCTTGTTGTACATCGTGCCTCTCATCGTCAGCATCCTGGCCCAGCGGGAGCGGCGGCAGCACGCTGAACTGGAGGCTGCCCACCAGCGGTTGCGCCGCCACGCCGCCACGGTCGAGCAACTGGCTACTAGCCGCGAGCGCAACCGCTTGGCCCGCGACCTGCACGACACGGTGTCCCACTCGCTGGCGGCGCTGGTCGTGCAATTGGAGGCGCTGCGCACGCTGCTGACCCACGATCCGGCAACAGCCCAGGAAGCAGTGGATGGCATATCGGCCCTGGCTCGCCAAGGTCTGGAGGAGTCTCGCCAGGCCATCCAGTCCCTGCGCGCCGATCCGGTGGAAACGCTGGGGCTGGTGGGCGCGCTGCGAGACATGCTACAGACCTTTCAGGCTCGCAGCGGCGTGCACACCGACCTGAACGTGGCCGGCCAGGCCCCTGACCTGACGGACGAGGAAGCCCAGACGCTGTTCCGCATCGCCGAGGAGGCGCTGGCCAACGTGGAGCGCCACGCCGCCGCCCAGCAGGTGACCGTGCACCTGGCCTTCGGCGCTGACCGCATTGACCTGACGGTGCACGACGACGGCACAGGGTTTGATCCCGCCACTGTGGATGCTGACCGCTACGGCCTGACGGGAATGCGAGAGCGGTGCGAGATGATCGGAGCAGATCTAGAGGTGAACAGCCGCCCCGGTGGCGGGACAGAGGTGTGGTGTTCGCTGGAGAGGTGATTAGCACTCCTGGCGAAGGTTGTGAACCTTCGCCAGGATTGTCTCGCTGGAGAGGTGCCGTGTGATGAATCCCATCCGCGTTCTGCTCGTAGACGATCAGGATATCGTCCGCCAGGGGCTGGCGACGATCCTCAGGTACGCGCCGGGAATCGAGGTGGTGGGGCAGGCCGGTGATGGCGAAGAGGCAGCAGCCCAAGCGCGCACGCTGCGCCCCGACGTGGTGCTCATGGACGTGAAGATGCCCCGGCTGGGCGGCATCCCGGCCACGCGGCGCATCTGCGCTGAGTTGCCCGACACCCAGGTGATCATCCTCACCACCTACGACGCAGACGACCTGGTCTTCGAGGGGATCAAAGCGGGGGCCAGAGGTTATCTGCTCAAAGATGCCAGCGGAGAGACGCTGGTCGAAGCCATTCGGGGCGTGATGCAGGGAGAATCGCAGCTCGACCCCGCCGTGGCCCGCAAGGTGCTGGGCGAATTCCAGCGGTTGGCGGAACAGGCACCGCCGCGCCCTGTCCGCCCGTCCGCCCTGGAAACGCAGGACGACCTCATCATCGAGCCGCTCACGCCCCGCGAGGAGGAAGTGCTGCACCTGTTGACTGAGGGATTGTCGAACAAGGAGATCGGCGCTCGTCTGCACCTGACCGAGGGCACGGTCAAGAACTACGTGAGCACCATCATCGCCAAGCTGCAGGCCAACGACCGCACGCACGCCGTGGTCACCGCGCTGCGGCACGGCCTGGTGGACTTGTGAAGCTCTCCAATCAGCCGATTGAGCCGATACAGCCGATGATTTTCTGGCCAGTTTTATCGGTTCCATCGGTTCCATCGGCTTCATCGGCTGATAGCCTGGCCTTCACTCCGCGCAGAGTTGGAGGCCATCCATCGCCGGTTGGGAGTTGGGATCAATCTCCAACGCCCGTTCCAGCCACTTGATACCGTTGTTGCAATCGCCCAAGTAGACGTAACAAAGCCCCAGTTCGTAGAAGTACTCCAGCGCTTCGTTACCCAGCTCGATGGCCCGTTCGAAGTTGGGGATGGCTTCTTCGTAATTGCGCCGATTGTAGTAGGCGATACCCAGGTGCCCATAGGCCGTGGAATAGGCGGGGTCTACCTCAATCGCCTTCTGCAGCTCGACAATGCCCCGTTCGACGTCTTCCTGCAAGACGTACGTCCAACCCAGGGCGTCGTAGCCATCGGCATTGCCGGGGGCGACCTGGATGGCCTTCTGGAACTGGGCGATGGCTTCGTCGTACTGCCCCAGGACTCGGTAGTTGCGGCCGGCATCCACGTAGATGTAGCTGAGCTTGGGATGCAGCTCAATGGCGCGCAGGTATTCTTCGATGGCTCGCCGGTATTGCCCCTGGTTCTCCAACACGTAGCCCAGGTTGCGGTGTGCGTCCACGCTGCGGTCGTCTAGCTTCACCGCCGCTTCCCCCTCCTCCAAAGCTCGTCGCCAGTTACCCTTGTCAGCGTACACCTCGGCCAGGTAGGCGCGGGCCTCGGCCAGGTCGGGGTCCAGATCCACCGCCCGCAAGGCCACGGCGATGGCTTCGTCGTATTGGCCGTCCCAGTCCAGGGCCATGGCCAGGATGGCCTGATTGGGGGCACTGTTGGGATCAATCCTCACGGCTTCACGCGCTTTTTTCACCGCTTCGGCGCTGTGGCCGCGCAGGGCCAACAGCTTGGCCCACCAACGGAAAGCCTCGTCGTTCTCCGGTTCCAGGTGCGTGATCTTCTCGTAGACCTCGACGGCCTGTTCCAACTTCCCCTCAGCGTACAGCGTTTCTGCCTCCGCCAGGTGGGAGGCCACCGTGCGGGTTGGCGTGGCCGTGGGCTTGAGGGGGTTGAGAGGGCTTTCGAAGAAATTGGTGCGCGTGTAGAGCAGGTAGACTGCCGCGGCGAGCACCGCCAGCAGGATCAGATAGCGCATGGGGGAGCGGCGTCGCCGCCGGTAGCGTCGGTCAATGTACATGATGGCTGATGGCCTAGGGCGGATAGTAGATCATCGAACGGTGTGAGAGATTATAGCACGTCAGGCGGATTTTGACAACGGGGCAACTGTTCGTTCATCTGCGCGGCGCGGCAGCGCTGCACGGCTCGCACGAGGTTGATCTTCGCCCGGGGGGCATCTTGCTCCACGGCCCGCAGCAGCTCGCGCATCTTCTGCCGCGGCGATGCCGCCGTCTGCGGACAGCAGCCTGGCTGCAGGGGGAAGCCGCAGGCACGGGCGAAGCGCACCAGTTCCTTCTCCGGCACGTAGACCAGCGGGCGGATGACGATGATCTGGCCGCCGAAAAAGGCCAGGCGGGGTGCCATCGTTTCCAGCCGGCCGTGGTAGAAGAGGTTCAGCAACGTGGTGTGGGCCAGGTCGTCAGCGTGATGGCCGAGGGCGAGCTTGTGGCAGCCCAGCCGCTGGGCGGCCAGGAAAAGCGCTTTGCGGCGGTGCCAGGCGCAGCGAAAGCAACTGAGCGGTCGCTCCTCGTCCTCGCTGACGTCCATCTCCAGGAAGTGGTATTCGACGCCCGCCTGCTGCAACCACGTTTCCAGAGGGCCTAAGTCGTTCCCATCGCCGCGCTGGCTTTCGTCCCGCACGTGTAGGGCTACCAGGTCATAATGTTCGGGCGCGCTGCGCTGGCGCGCCTGCAGCAGCCGCAGCAGGCTCAGACTGTCCTTGCCGCCGGACACGGCCACAGCCACGCTGTCGCCCGCGGCGATGAGTTGATGGTCGCGGATGGCCTTGTTGACCTTCTTCAGCAGGTAGAAGGCCAGTTTGTCGGCCAGAGGGTTGCTGCTGTTGCTGTCAGCCTGCCCGTTCACGTCCTTGTTGCTGCCTTTCGCCCCTACACGCGGGTCACGCGGCAAAGAACTCGTCCCAGGGGATCTCTGCCGCCGCGTCGTGACCGACGATGCGGATCATGGTGCGCAGCAGGGGCAGCGCCGCGCCGTCCAGTTCCCCCCGCTCGATCATACTCTCGATGGTCGGCCCGATGGCGGCAGCTAATTCTGCGCCTTCGATGGTCTCCTCGGGCATGTAGAGCGCCTTGGCCTGGCTGTAGGGCAGGCCCAACCCCAACAGGCGGCCCATGCGGCCGTTGCGCCCGCCCATGCTGGTGACGTACTGATCGCCCGCGCCGGGCAGCGTGTAGACGCTGCGCGGCTGCCCGCCCATCTGCTCCACCATGTAGGAGATCTCCGACAGGCCTTGGGCGAAGATGGCTGCCGCCAGGTTGTGCATGACGGCGCCGCTGTCTGCCACTCCCTCTTTTTCCAGGAAGCCGCCGACCAGCCCCACGGCCAGGGCGTAGACGTTCTTGAGGGCCACGGCCACCTCCACGCCGATGACGTCAGTGCTCGTCCAGATGTGGTAGTAGTCCGTGCGCAGCGTGGCCGCCAGTTGGTCCAACAGCCCCTGATCCCAGCCGGTGAAGACGACGCAGGTGTGGCGGCGGGCGGCCAGCTCTCCGGCAATGGAAGGCCCGCCGATGGCCGCCAGTTGCACCCGCTCCCGATAGTCAGCCGGCAGGCCGGCGCGGAAGACATCGGGCAGGATGTGCAGCCTTTGACCATCCCCCTCCAAACCCTTGGTCACCGCCAGCACGGGGACTTCGGGAGGCAGGAGGGGGCCGAGCCTCTCGGCGGCCCAGCGGATGCCCAGGGAGTTGACGCCCAGCACCACCAGGTCGGCGTCCTGCATCGCCTCACCCAGCCGGTCGTGGGTGTAGGGCAGGACGCTGTCGGCGACGCGGGTGCGCAGCCGAGGGTGCCGGCGGGATTCGTGGATCTCCTCAATGATGTCGCCGTCCAGGTGGGTGCCCACCAGGCGGACACCGTGTCCATTGTCGGCGAAGGGTACGCTGATGGCCGTGCCCATCAGACCAGCACCCAATATCACGACCTTGGCCATGTTTTTCCTCTTTCCTGTCTGGATTGCGGGCTTCTGGCCAACTTATACCAGACTTCTGCCGATTCGTCAAAGAGGGTGGTCAACCTCTTTCGTGTTGATGTCCTTTCTTCACCGCAGACGTAGGACAAGTTGCCAACTTGTCCTACAGCCTGCCTGTTTTCAGACCAGAGCTCGCGGAGCACGCAGAGACACTTTGGTCTTCTCAGCGTGCTCGGCGGTCTCCGCGGTTGAAAAGCGGTCGAAACTGGCGTCAACACGGTTGGGGGAGACGACCTCAAAGAGGAACTTCAGAAATGGTGCCGCATCTGCCAATTGGGGCTTGACATGTCATTGAACCCGTGCTATAATTAGTTCGTTGGTACAACCAACTAACTGTCTTCCCCGTTGTTTCTCCGAGAGGGGTGGCGATTTGGCCTACAGTTTTCGCACGGGCGATCAAGCACTGGTACGGGAGATCAACCTCTCGATCATTTTGAACACGCTGCGCGAGGCGGCTCCTCTTTCGCGTGCGCAACTGGCCGCCCGGACGGGTCTGAACAAAACCACCGTGTCCAGCCTGGTGCACGAGCTCACGGATCGCCAGTTCGTGCGCGAGATAGGCTATGGCCGCTCCAGCGGCGGCCGGCCGGCCATGATGCTGGAGCTCAACCCCCAGGCGGGCTGCATCATCGGCGTGGAGATCGGCGTGGACTTCATCCTGGTGATCCTGACCGACTTCACCGCCCACGTCCTCTGGCGCTGGCAAGAAGAGATCAGCCCCGACCAGCCGCCCCAGACCATCCTGAACCGGGCCATCAACGCCACGCGCACGGCCATCAGCCATCACGGGACACACGTCTCTCCGGAAGGGAGCAGCCCGCTGCTGGGGATTGGCGTGGGCATACCGGGGCTTGTAGACGTCGCGTCGGGCGTTGTCATCTTCGCTCCCAACCTGGGCTGGCGCGATGTGCCGGCACGAGAGGCCTTCGCCGCGGCCTTCGACGTCCCCATCTTCGTGGACAACGATGCCAACGCCGCGGCCATGGGAGAGCACTATTTCGGCGCCGCGCAGCGCGTGCACGATTTCGTGTACCTGGCGGCTGGCGCCGGGTTGGGCGGCGGCATTGTCTTCAACGGCCAGTTGTACCGCGGCATGGGCGGCTATGCCGGCGAGATCGGTCACATGACCATCATTCCCGACGGCGAACTGTGCAACTGCGGCAACCGCGGCTGCTGGGAGACGCTGGTCAGCCCGATAGCGGTGGTGCGGCGCGTGCGCCGGGCCATCGAAAGCGGGAAACCCAGCCTGGTTAGCCAGCTGGCCAACGACGACCCGCGCCGCATCTCCATTCCCCTCATCGCCCAGGCGGCCCAGGCCGGCGACGGGGTAGCCCGCCAGGCTCTGGAGGAGACAGGGGAATATCTGGGCATCGGCATCGCCAATCTGATCAACGCCTTCGATCCCGAATTGGTGGTCTTTGGCGGCGTGTTGAGCTTTGCCAGTGACTTTCTGTCGCCTGTGATCGAAGCGACCATCCGGCAGCGGGCCATGCTCAGGCCGCGCGATCTGCCGCAGGTGAAAGTTTCGGCGCATGGCTTCGATGCCTGCGTCATGGGCTGCGTGGCTCTGGTGCTGTACGATATCCTGCGCGAGCCCCGGCAGAATTCCTAACCGTCCTTTGGCCGTACTTTCGAGAAGGGGGTATCTGTGACCAACCCAGATCAGTCAGACTCCGTTGTCACCGTTCCCCGAACACGACAGCGCATCCGTCTTGGGGGTGGCTTCCGGGAACTGAACGTACTGATTGCCTTTATCGTCCTCTGTGCCTTCTTCTGGTGGCGGAATCCAGGGGTTTTCGTCAAGCCGGCCAACCTGGCCATCATCATGCGCTTCATCGCCACCTTCGGCATCCTGGGCATCGGCGAGATCCTGGTCATCATCACTGGCGGCATTGACCTCTCGGTGGGTTCCATGACCGCGCTCACCGGCGTGATCGTGGCCTGGCTGATGATGAAGGGGGCGTTGGGCATCGCTTCTTTTGGTGTGGTTCCTGCTATTCTCATCGTCCTGATCCTGTCCGCACTGGTGGGGCTGTGGCACGGGTTCTTCGTCACCAAGGTCGGCGTGCCCGCCTTCATCATTACTTTGGGCACCTGGCTGATGGCCAGCGGCGCGTCAGCCTACCTCACCCGGGGCTATCCTGTGGTCCTCCCTTCCGGTCACCCCTTCCTGGTGCTGGGCCAAGGGGAAGTGCGCTCCATCCCCATCATGTTCATCGTTTTGATCACCGTGGCTCTCATCACGGCCTTTGTGCTCAACCTGACCACTCTGGGACGTCACATCTACGCCGTGGGCGGGAACCTGGAAGCGGCTCGCGTCTCCGGGGTCAATGTGGATCGCGTGCGCTTTTTCTGCTACGCCACCAGCGGCGTGATGGCCGGCATCACGGGCATCCTGCTGGCCTCCCGCCTGGGGCAGGGCACACCGGTGGTGGGGTCGGCCTACGAGTTGTGGGCCATCGCTGCCACGGTCATCGGTGGCACCAGCCTTTTCGGCGGCGAGGGGACGGTGTTGGGAGCCATCCTGGGCGCGGCCATCATGGGCGTGATGCAGAACGGGATGGTGTTGATAAACGTCTCGTCCTACGTGCAGAGTATCATCCTGGGCGTGGTACTGGTGGTCGCCGTGGTCTACGACACCCTGCGCCGCCGCGGGAGACAGTAAGCGTCAGATCATCGGCGGCTGGGAGCCGCCTCTGCAACTCTTTCGGATAAGCAAAAACGAGGATACCCACGATGGCAAGCCATACGCCGATCGTCGAAATGGAAGGCATCAAGAAGAGCTTCGGCGCGGTGCAGGCGCTGCGCGGTGTGGATCTGACCCTGTACCACAACGAGGTGCTGGGCCTGGTGGGAGACAACGCTGCCGGCAAGTCCACGCTGATGAAGGTGCTCAGCGGTGCCTACATGCCCGACAAGGGCCATATCTACCTGGACAGCCACCAGGTGAACATCACCGGCCCGGAGGAGTCTCGCCGGCTGGGCATCGAGATGGTCTATCAGGACTTCGCCTTGGCCAACAACCTGGACGTGGCCAGCAATATCTTCTTGGGGCGGGAAGCTGTGCAACTGAACCTGGGGCTGCTCAAGGTGATGAACAAGCGGCGCATGGAGCAGGAAGCCCGCCGCCTGATGGACCGCTTGAAGATTGACATCGCCTCTGTGCGGCTGAAAGTGGAGAACCTCTCCGGCGGGCAGCGGCAGGCGGTGGCCATCGGCCGGGCCACGGCCTTCGACGCCAAAGTGATCATCATGGATGAGCCCACGGCGGCGCTGAGCGTGGCGGCCATCAGCAAGGTGCTGGACCTGATCCGCGAGCTCAAGCGCCAGGGGGCATCCATTATCATCATCAGCCATCGGCTGGAAGACATCTTCGAGGTCGCCGACCGGGTCATGGTCTTGCGACATGGCCGCAAGGTGGGAAATCTTCCCATCGCAGGCAAATCTCTCGCCGAGGTTCGGGAGCAAGTGGTGGCCCGCATCGTGGGCGCTGTGGATGACTTTGCGCCGACGTAGGGGCGACCCTTGCGGTCGCCCTGCGGGCAGGGGCAAGCCCTGCCCCTACACGGTCGCCCTGCGGGCAGGCGCAAGGCCTGCCCCTACCGGAGGTGTGGAAAGGAGGTGGTGTGCAGCCAACGAGCACGGCAGGCCGGGTAGCAGCGGGCTTGTTGAATGTCCGGCCAACGCCCCTGGCTTTTCCCACGCGTGAAGCCAGGGGACACAGCAGATCGCACGCGTGGAGATCAACACCTATCAAAACTGAGGAGGAGGTTTCACAATGAAAACCCGTTTGTTCGCCATTCTGTCGGCCTTCGTCGTGCTGGCCTTGCTGGTGTCGGCCTGTGCCACGCCATCGGCACCGGCGCCAGTGGCGAAACCGGTCAAGATTGCCGTCATCGGCAAGTCGGTACACCCCTACTGGTCCAACGTAGAAAAGGGCACGATGGCCGCCGCCAAGGACCTGGGCGTGGAAGCGGTCTTCTTCGTCCCGCCCAAGGAGGACGTGGTGGCGCAGATCCAGACCATGGAGACCTACATCGCCCAGGGCTACACCGGCATCGCCGTAGCGCCTTCTGACCCCAACGCCCTGGAGCCGGTGATGAAGAAAGCCGCCGACGCGGGCATCTTCGTCACCACGCTGGACACACCGCCCATTGAGGGCAGTGTCTCCCTCGTCTACATCGGCACCGACAACTTCAGCGCCGGCAAGACCGCTGGCGAGACCATGGCCGGGCTGATCGAGGGCGGCAAGGTGGGCATCGGCCGCGGCTCCGACACGGCGCTCAATGCCTTGCAGCGCACCGACGGCTTCCTGGAGGGCATCGCCGGCACAGCCATCGAATCCCTGGAGCCGGTAAATGACAAAGAGGACGCCGCCACGGCGCTGCAGTTGGCCAACTCCGTCCTCTCCGCTAATCCCGATCTGGCCGGCGCCTTCGGCGTCTACGCTTACAACGGCCCAGCCTGGGTCACAGCCATCAAAGAGGCGGGCAAGGTGGGCGAGATCAAGCTCGTCTGCTTCGACGCCACCACCGACATCATCAACGGCATCAAGGAAGGCGTGATTGATGCCACGGTGGCCCAGCGCGAGTTCGACATGGGCTACAAGTCGGTGCAGATCATCAAGCTGATGGCCGAGAAGGGTGTGGATGCGGCGCTGAGCGAGATGGGCGCGGTGGATGGCATCATTGACACCGGCGTGGATGTCATCACCCCGGCGTCGCTGAAGGACTACGAGGCGGGGCTGGATGCCAAGGGCATCCCGCACGAGTGGAACACCGAGGGCTGGGAAGGCCCCGCGGCTGCCGCGGCGCCGGCGAAGCTGACCATCGCCTGGATTCCCAAGGCCTTGAACAACCCCGTCTTCGAGATCGGGCGCGATGGCGCCTTCAAGAAGGCCGAAGAGCTGACCGCCTCCACCGGCACCGAAGTGGTGGTGGACTACGTCGGCTCCGTGGCCTCGGACATGGCCGAGCAGGCCCGCATCGTCGAGGACGTCATCGCCAAGGGCGTGGACGCCATCGGCATCTCCTGCAACGACCCCACGGGTTGTGAGGATCCCATCAACAAGGCCGTGGCGGCGGGCATCCCGGTGATGACCTGGGACTCCGACTCGCCGGACAGCGACCGCTTCACCTACCTGGGCGTAGACAACTACCAGGGTGGTGTGGCGGCGGCTGAGCTGTTGGTCAAGTTCATGGGCGAGGAAGGCCAGGTGGCCTTGCTGACCGGTGTGCCCGGCGCCTTCAACCTGGAGGAGCGCATCCGCGGCTTCCAGGACGGCGTCGCTCCCTACCCCGGCATCGAGATCGTCTCCACCGTCTACTGCAACGACGACATCAACCTCGGCGTGCAGGTGGTGGAAGAGACGATGCAGGCGCATCCGGACCTGGATGGCTGGTTCCTGGTGGGGTTGTGGCCGCTCTTCGCCGAGCGTGGCTCCATGCCGTTGTGGGAGGAAGCTGCGCTGGCGGGCATGACCAACATCGTCTTCGACACGCTGCCGGTGGAGCTGGAGTACCTGAAGGACGGCTACGTGCATGGCCTGGTGGGCCAGAAGTACTGGGGTTGGGGCTACGACACGATGCAGATGATCTACGACTTCATCGTGAACGGCGCCACCTACGACGACTGGACCGATTCGGGCATGGACATCGTCACCGAGTGCAACGTGGACGCTATGGCCGACATGTGGGCCACCAGCGACTTCACCAAGCCGTTGCCCGACGCCTACGAGTGTCTGGGCGCCCCTGCTGCGGCCGCTCCGGCGAAGCTGACCATTGCCTGGATCCCCAAGGCCCTGAACAACCCCGTCTTCGAGATCGGGCGCGATGGCGCCTTCAAGAAGGCCGAAGAGCTGACCGCCTCCACCGGCACCGAAGTGGTGGTGGACTACGTCGGCTCCGTGGCCTCGGACATGGCCGAGCAGGCCCGCATCGTCGAGGACGTCATCGCCAAGGGCGTGGACGCCATCGGCATCTCCTGCAACGACCCCACGGGTTGTGAGGATCCCATCAACAAGGCCGTGGCGGCGGGCATCCCGGTGATGACCTGGGACTCCGACTCGCCGGACAGCGACCGCTTCACCTACCTGGGCGTAGACAACTACCAGGGTGGTGTGGCGGCGGCTGAGCTGTTGGTCAAGTTCATGGGCGAGGAAGGCCAGGTGGCCTTGCTGACCGGTGTGCCCGGCGCCTTCAACCTGGAGGAGCGCATCCGCGGCTTCCAGGACGGCGTCGCTCCCTACCCCGGCATCGAGATCGTCTCCACCGTCTACTGCAACGACGACATCAACCTCGGCGTGCAGGTGGTGGAAGAGACGATGCAGGCGCATCCGGACCTGGATGGCTGGTTCCTGGTGGGGTTGTGGCCGCTCTTCGCCGAGCGTGGCTCCATGCCGTTGTGGGAGGAAGCTGCGCTGGCGGGCATGACCAACATCGTCTTCGACACGCTGCCGGTGGAGCTGGAGTACCTGAAGGACGGCTACGTGCATGGCCTGGTGGGCCAGAAGTACTGGGGTTGGGGCTACGACACGATGCAGATGATCTACGACTTCATCGTGAACGGCGCCACCTACGACGACTGGACCGATTCGGGCATGGACATCGTCACCGAGTGCAACGTGGACGCTATGGCCGACATGTGGGCCACCAGCGACTTCACCAAGGTGCTGCCCGACGCCTACGAGTGCCTGGACTAGCCCTTCTCAGGGTTCGACACAAGGTTGGCGAGAGACCGCGCGTCTCTCGCCAACCTCCATTCTGAGATGGTATCGAAGCGCGAGACTCTTGCCTGCCGAGCCAAGATGTGGAAGACGAAAGACGAAGGACGAATCCGTCCTTCGTTCTTCGTCTTTCGTCGGCCCGGCGTTCTTCGTTCGGTTTCAGCCCCTTCGGGTTAGGTAGGAAGGAGAGAGCCATTGAGCGAGCAAAACATGGTACTGCGCATGGAGGGCATCTCCAAAGCGTTCCCTGGCGTGCAGGCGCTGGATGACGTGGATTTCGAAGCGGCCGCCGGCGAGGTGGTCGCGCTGGTCGGCGAGAACGGCGCCGGCAAGTCCACGCTCATGAAAATCCTCTGCGGCGCATACCGCAAGGACACCGGCCGCATCCTCCTGCACGGCCAGGAAGTGGACATCGAAAGCCCCAGTCACGCCCAGGAGTTGGGCGTTGCTATCATCTACCAAGAGTTCAATCTCACGCCGAACCAGAGCGCGGCGGCGAACATTTTCCTGTCTCGCGAGCCGCGGCAGAGCGGCCTGGGGCGATTCTTCAACTTCGTGGATCGCCGCCGCATGGAGCGGGAGGCACAGGAGCATCTGAATCGAGTCGGCGCGCGCGTGCCCGCCACGACGCTGATCAGCGACCTCTCTGTGGCCCAGCAGCAGATGGTGGAAGTGGCCAAAGCGTTGGCCGTGGATGCTCGCATCATCATCATGGACGAACCGACCTCCGCCCTGGGCGAGGACGAGGTGGAGACCCTATTCGAGATCATCGGGACACTCAAGGGACAGGGCATCGCCATCATCTTCATCAGCCACCGTCTGGAAGAGGTCTTCCAGATCGCTGACCGCGTGGTGGTGCTGCGGGACGGCCTGCGCGTGGACAGCAAGCCCATCGGCGAGACCTCGTCGGACGACGTCATTCACATGATGGTGGGACGAGAGCTGACGGACATGTTCCACAAAGAGGTGGCCGACATCGGCGCGCCGCTCTTGGAAGTGAAAGGCCTCACCCGCCGCGGCGCGGTGGAAGACGCCAACTTCACCCTGCGCAGCGGGGAGATTTTGGGCTTCGCCGGCCTGGTGGGCGCTGGCCGCACGGAGACCGCCCGCCTGATCTTTGGCGTGGATCGCAAAGATGCAGGTGAGGTCTGGATTGACGGCCAGCAGGTGCGCATTGGTTCCCCGCACGACGCCGTGGAGGCCGGCCTGGGCTTCGTGCCCGAAGACCGGGGCACGCAGGGGTTGGTGCTCGGGCTGCCGGTGCTGGAAAACATCGTCCTGCCCACGCTGGATGAGCATGCCCGCCGCGGCTGGATGGATAAGCGCAGCCTGCGCGACACGGCCCAGGATTTCGTGGACAAGCTGAACATCCGCACGCCGCACCTGCGGCAGAAGGCCATGTTCCTCTCCGGCGGCAACCAGCAGAAGGTGGTACTGGCCAAGTGGTTGGCCATGCAGCCCAAGATCCTGATCATGGACGAGCCGACGCGGGGCATTGACGTGGGGGCCAAGGCCGAGGTGCATGCCCTGATGAGCGAACTGGCCCAGCAAGGCATGGGCATCATCATGATCTCCTCGGAGTTGCGGGAGATCCTGGGCATGAGCGACCGCATTTTGGTGATGCACGAGGGTAAGGTAGCGACTATCCTGGACCGGGCCGAGGCCACTCAGGAGAAAATCATGGCCTACGCCAGCGGCGAGATGGGCAATGAGATCGCAAACAACATGACGGCGAAAGGAGCAGAAGCATGAGCGATTCAGCACAGACGGGGAGCGCAGTCGCGGTGGCGCAGCCCCGCAGGTTCGGTTGGCGAGACATCTTCGGTCGGCAGGAACTCGGCGTGTTCCTCATTCTGCTGGTCATGGGGCTTTTCCTCAGCCTGTATACCGACACCTTCCTGAGCAGAACCAATATTTTCAACATCATGCGGGCCTTCTCGTGGATCGCCATCAGCGCCTTCGGGCAGTGCATGGTGATCATCACCGCCGGCATTGACCTCTCCGTCGGCTCGGTCATGGGCCTGTCCGGGCTGGCCAGCGCCATGCTGTTGGTGCGTGGGGTGCCCGTGGCCGTCGCTGTGATCGGAGGATTGCTGACGGGGCTGATCGCCGGCTTCCTCAACGGCCTGATGATCGCCAAGGGCAAACTGCCCCCCTTCATCGCTACGCTAGGAAGCCTGCTCATGGCACGGGGGCTCTGCTACGGTCTCACTGGTGGCTGGCCTGTGCGCGGGCTGCCGCAGTCCTTCCGCAACCTGGGCCAGTACGACATCCCCATCGCCGGCTTCAACGTGCCTTTGCCGCTGGTCTTCATGCTCGTCTTCGCCGTGATCACGGCCATCTTTCTCACCCGCACGGTATGGGGCTATCGCATCTACGCCCTGGGCGGCAACGAGACGGCCACCGCCCTTTCGGGCATCAACACCGACCGGGTGAAGATCATGGTCTATTCGCTCTGTGGCTTTCTGACCGCCATCGGCGGCGTGCTGATGACCGCCCGGCTGGGCGTGGCCGCACCGACGGCCGCATCGGCCTACGAACTGGACGTCATCGCCGCCGCGGTGGTGGGCGGCACCAGCCTGATGGGCGGCGAGGGCACCATCCTGGGCGTGCTCATCGGCGCGGCCATCATGCAGGTGCTGCGCAACGGCCTGGTCCTCGTCGGTGTCTCCGCCTACTGGCTACAGGCCGTGCAGGGGTTGGTCATCGTGGTAGCCATCATGCTTGACCAGCTCCGCAAGCGGGGCCGTCGAGGCTGATGAGGAGTCGCTGATGGGAAGATACGACCACGTGGCCTTTCAGGTCAGCAGTATGGACGCGGCCATCGAGTTCTATGTCCAGAAGCTGGGCTTCACCCTTCTTTCAAGGGATGTCAATGCACAGGAAGGGGAGGCATACGCTTTTCTGGCCTTGGATGATTTGCGACTGGAACTCATCCAGAACTTGCGGCACGACTATCAGCAACCGGAGGTTGAGCCGCCGTACTGCCCTCATCTGGCCATCGAAACGGATGATATGGAGCAAGCGGTAGCCCGCCTGAGGGAAAGGGGCGTGCCGATCA
>JACNHM010000039.1 GCA_014383605.1 Chloroflexota bacterium | reverse complement strand
CACCGCCTTTCTGCCGGACTTGGCAGTCCGGCAAGAGCAAATCTGGATCTACTGAGGATGCAAGAAACGAGAAGTTCGTTTGCTTGCATCTTGCATGATGGCTTTGCCTCGATCTATTGGGTCACCAAGATGGGGACTTCCGAATACACCGCGCCAGCTTCGGCCAGCGCCGCGACCACGGCGGCACGTTGCTCTCCGGGGACAAGTAAGACGCCCTTGCCCAGAGAACGAGCTGGCGGCGTGATCAAACCAGGGTATTTCACTCGTTTCCGTTGGCCGCTGACGTTTCGCCAGGCCGTGTAACCATGCAATCGTCGGTTGAGGCGCATGCGGACGGCGGGAACCGCATCCTTCAGTGTGAAGACGATAATCGCGGCTGGCGCCTGTTGGTCAGGAACAAACCGCGCCAAAGCGCCCAGTTGCCCATAAAGGACCACTCCATCACAGGCAATAGCATGCACAAGCTCAGATCCAAGTTCCTCCAGATGATCCAGAGAAGCCAGAAGGGGAGTGATGTGAACGGGCAGATGGGCCTCCGCTTCAGCCTGGCTCACAAGGGCCAAAGCCTCTCTTTCCTGGGCTTTGAGTTGTTCGGCTTTCGGTGGGGGCCTCCCCGAAACCACCGCTGCGCACGTTCAGAAGTTGTGCACAGCCACCCGCTCGTCGGACGACTCCAGACCGACGACCAGCTCGTAAATGACGCCGCTGCCCGGCGGTGCTTCGAAGAACTCCGCCACCTGATCGTCGTAGAAAGCGCCGATGCCGCTGCAGCCCAGCCCCAGGGCGCGGCCGGCCAGGTAGATGAACTCGCCCCGCAGCCCCGCTTCGATGTGCGTGCGGCGGTAGGCCCGCTCGCCGCCTTGCGCGGCCAGCCCCTCCAGATCAGCCAGCAGGAACACCGACGCCGCCGCATTGCCGCACAGTTGCTGCTCCAGCGAGAGATAGGCCGCCCAGGTGCGCAGGTCGCCTTCCCGGATCTGGACCAGACGGTGGCGGGCGGCGTCGTAGCGGTACGCGCCCGGCTCCATGCCCTCGACACCGTTGACGATCACGGCCACGTCCAGCGGGGGCAGGACCGCCTGGTCGCTGCGATAGCCCACGACGGTGGCGGCCAGCAGAGCGCTCAGCGCGGCAGTGGAGATGGGCTGGCCAGCGAACTCGCGGCTGGAGCGGCGGCGGGCGATGGTTTCCGGCAGCGGCTGCACCGAATGGGCCGCGGTGGGGTCAGGCAGAGGGAACGCGAATTGCGCCTCGCCGCCCGCCAGCGCTGCTTTCGCCGGCTTGCGGCGGCGCGCCGCGGCGAGCGCCTGGACATCAGCCAGGCCGCTGGCGGCGTGGGCCTCCAGGATCAGCGGGTAGGTGACTTCCCGGGGCGACAGGGGGCGGTAGGCGGGGGCAATGACCGGTAGCGGCGGCCGCGCCGACGTGCGCGCCGCTCCTGACCCATCCGAACGGCAGGCCACCAGCGCCAGCGCCGCCTCCCGCCGCTCATCCAGCCCCAGCAATCGGTTCACCTCCCCGTCCACGAAATCGTAGACGACGGCGGGTTGGCAGCCGAGAGCCTGGCCCGCCAGCAGCAGATTACCCGCCAGATGTCCCGTATCGTGCAGGCAGTAGCGGTAGGCGCGGTCGTGATACTTCCAACCGCTGCGCCACCAGATGGCGGAGATGGCGAGGACGACATCGGCCCCCGCCAGCGCGGGATGATCGCCCGCCGCCGCCCGCAGGGTGGGCAGCAGGTCGCCCTGCCGCAGACAGCTCAGGCTGTGATCGTCCGGCGCATAGTGGTAGAGCCCATCGGCCACCCCCTCGACGCCGCGCAAACACACGTACAGCTCGCAGGGAAACAGCGCCCCCGCCGAGGGGGCGGCCCGCAGGTAGGTGACGAGACCAGGGGAGACCTTCTGGGCGGTGATGCCATAGCCGAGCTGGCAGAGGGCGGAGAGTTCGGCGAGATCAACCTGCCCGCGGGGCTGCTGGCTGTCAGGTTCGGCCAGACGGCGCAGCAGCTCCAGCGTGGGCAGCAGATCTCCCGGAACCGCTCGCGGCAGCGGCAGCCGCTCCGCCTCCAGATAACGCTTGTACGGCGAAGGCTGGTTGGCCCAATCGAGCGCGTAGGCCTCCCGCCGCACGCTGGTGTAGGAGTGCTTGGTGCGCTCGTGGTAGCGCAGCGTGACGGCAGCGCCCGCCGGTGGCCGTTCTTCCGCTGGTCGTCTGGGTCTGGTGGAGTGTGTGCTCATCTGGCCTCTCGGATGGTGATGCGAGGGCGATTATACCACAGGCCAGGTTGAAGCCCAAGAACGACCACCACTGATGCTCACAGCCCAGAGGCAGCGAGAAGGAGCGCATGACAGGGATCATTGAAACCTCCGCTACTGAGCGCCATCATTGCTGCAACATCTGCCGGGGTTACTTCGGGTGGTCTACCTCTTTCGTGTTGCTGTCCTTTCTTCGCCGCAGAGCACACGGAGCACGCAGAGATTCTTTGGTTTTCTCGGCATGCCCAGCGGTCTCTGCGGTAAAAGTGCGGTCGTGACCGGCGTCAACACGGTGGGGTGAGACTACCTCACTTCAGAAGGAGATGTCTCGGCGCGAGCAAACAACGCGCCTCCGGGCAGTATTTTAGCGCATGAAATTGCCTTTTTGACAAGCGCTCTGAAGTGTGCTACAATTCCCAAAAACCGTTTTCATGAACGCTGTCTTCGCGCTATTTTGTGCAACGGTCGGGATCCGCCCGCCCAAAGGGCTATCAGATCATACTGATGGCGCAACATCCGTTGCCATACTCCTTTGCATGATGTCACCCCGGTGTAGGTTAGGGCGGTTGTCCCAGGGAATAGTATACGAGGAGGTGCCATAGCCAAAACTACCAACGCACTACGCCGATGTCCTCAATTCTGCCAGAAATCCAAACGTTACACAATCACCAAAGGAGATCAAAGGGAAATCACATGAATCGCAAACTGTTCGTTTTCGTCACTC
>JACNHM010000402.1:11813-15091 GCA_014383605.1 Chloroflexota bacterium | reverse complement strand
CCCAACACCTCCTCCAGCGTCGGCCGGCCGATGACCTGCAGCTCGTAGCGCACCCGCTGGTAGGGGCGCTTGATGTCCAGCACGCGGCACAGGTCAATGGGCGTGGCCACGATGACCAGGTCGCAGGGCGTGTTGTTGATGGTCTGCTCCAGATCGGCGATCTGCTCGGCGCCGTAGCCCATGGCCGGCAGCACCGCGCCCGTGTCGGGATACTTCTCGTAGGTCTCCAAGATGGAGTTCACGGCGTAGGGGCGGGGATCCACGATCTCCGCCGCGCCGAAGCGCTGGGCGGCCACCGTCCCCGCCCCGTAAGCCATCTCGCCGTGCGTCAGCGTGGGGCCGTCCTCGATGACCAGCACCCGCCGGCCCTGGATGGCGCTGGGGTCTTCCACGAAAATGGGCGAGGCGGCCTCGATGAGCGTGGCCCGCGGGTTCACCGCCCGGATGTTGGCCCGCACCGCCGCCACGTTGGCCAGATCGGCGGTGTCAATCTTGTTGATCACCACCACGTCGGCCAGCCGCAGGTTGGCTTCGCCGGGGTGATAGCGGGTCTCGTGGCCGGCCCGGTGCGGGTCCACCACCACGATGTGCAGGTCGGGCTTGTAGAAGGGCAGGTCATTGTTGCCGCCGTCCCAGACGATGACGTCCGCTTCCGCCTGCGCGGCGTCGAGGATGCGCTGATAGTCCACGCCGGCGTAGACCACCACGCCGCGGTCAATGTGCGGCTCGTACTCCTCCCGCTCCTCGATGGTGCAGTTGTGGCGCTCCAGATCCTCGTAGGTGGCGAAGCGCTGGCAAGCCTGCCGCACCAGGTCGCCGTAGGGCATGGGGTGGCGCACGACGACGACCTTCTTGCCCTGCGCCCGCAGGACGTCGCTGACGTGGCGCGTGGTCTGGCTCTTGCCGCTGCCGGTGCGCACAGCGCAGACGGCGACCACCGGCACCTTAGCCTGCAGCATCGTGGCCTTGCCGCCCATGAGGCGAAAGTCGGCTCCTGCCGCCAGCACCAGCGAGGCGCGGTGCATCACGTACTCGTGGGACACGTCGCTGTAGGCGAAAACCACCTGATCCACGTCGTGCTCGGCGATCAGTTGCGGCAGCTCTTTTTCTTCGTGGATGGAGATGCCCTGGGGATAGCCCGGCCCGGCCAACTCCGGCGGGTAGCGACGGTTCTCGATGTGGGGGATCTGCGTGGCCGTGAAGGCCACCACGTCGTACTGCTCGTGGTCTCGGAAATAGACGTTGAAATTGTGGAAGTCGCGCCCGGCGGCGCCCATGATGATGACGCGAGTTCTCGACATTGACGAACTTGCTCCTTTGCAAGGATTAGAGACTGAGGTACCGGGTATCCAAGGTGTGAGGGAACTGATGAACCAATCTACCAATCTACCAATCTACCAATTTCCCAACCTGCCAACCCTAAATGTACAGCCTGTTCGGATCCACCTCTTCCCGCAACACGCGCAACTCCTCGGCGCTAGGCGGCTCGTTGCGGCCCACCTCGTCGGGGATGATCAGCTCGAAGCCGGTGTTCTCCACGACCTGCTCCAAGGTGACGCCGGGGTTGAGCGCCAGCAGCGTCATGCGCCTGGTCTCCTCGTCGAAGCCCATGAGCGCCAGGTTGCTGACCACGCGGTACGGCCCCGTGCCCGGCGGCAGCCCCGCTTCCTCCCGTGTGCCCGGCCCGGTCAGATAACCCGGCGTGGTGAGGAAATCCACCTGGGGCACGAAGCGACGCCGGTCGTGGCGCATGATGGCGATGGTGCGCCAGCAGAAGGAGCCGACGTCGTTGGCACCGCCGCTGCCGGGCAGCCGCACCTTGGGGCGGTCGTGGTCGCCGATGACCGTGCTGTTGAGGTTGCCGTAAGGGTCAATCTGCGCCCCGCCCAGGAAGCCATACTCGATGAAGCCCCGCTGCGCCGTCTCCATGATGTCGCAGATGCCCGAAGCGGCCACCGCCCGGTAGAAGGTGCGCGCTTCGCCCACGGCCCGCGGCAGGTCTTCCAGCGAGCCGCCGGTGCCGCCGAATTCGAACACGGGCACCAGATTCGGAGCGTGCATCTTCTGCGCCAGCGCGGCGGCCAGCATGGGAATGCCCGTGCCGATGAAGGCCGTCGTGCCATCTTCCATCAGGCGGGCGGCGAGGCAGATCAGAAGTTCCGTGGGATTGTACGCTTCGCTCATGGCTCACCTCCCCTTGACGATAGCGCGCACGTGATCCAGCCGCTCCTGGCCGACGAGTTCCAGGTACTCCTGGTGGCTGCTCACACCGTAAACGTACTTGTCCAGGTAGGCCTGCGCACCCTCGGCCGTCCCGGAAGCCTCCACCCACTCCTTGATGCCCTCTTCGTCTCGCTCGTAAACATAGCACATCTCGCCGGGATAGGAGCCAAAGGAGGCCTCGACAACAGCGTCCACCAGGTAGTAGGGGATGATGGTGCGGTCGGGATAGCACCGTATCTCCTCGTCGGGCACGATCTGCTCGGCGCTGATGATCAGCCGCTTGCAGGCGCGGGACATCTCGAAGGCGAAGCCGCTGATGCCGTCAATCTGGGCGTTGCCGTACTTGTCGGCGCGGTGCACGTGGATGATGCCCACGTCGAGGATCAGGGCTGGCAGCAAACAGACCTTCTCGCCGGTGAAGGGGCACTGCACCACCTTGGCCGAGCTATACTTGAACGTATCGGTGCCCAGCATGGCCCGCACAGGGACGAAGGGCACGCCCATGCTGGCCGCCTTGAAGCGCCAGGTGATGCCGCCGTTGCTCCATTCCACCACCTTTTCGATCTGGCCGCTCTCCACAGCCCTCCGCAGCGCATTGGAGACGCCGTAGACCTCCAGGCCGATGTAGGTGAAATCCAGCTTCTTCACCAGCCCGGCGGCGATGATCAGATCCAGCTCCATGACCCCCTGCCCGGCCAGCCGCAGGTTCTTCTTGTCCTGGCGGATCAGCTCGCGGGTCAGGGACATGGGGGCGCGCACCGTGCCGTAGAGCTCCGTGCCCACGTAGTCGCCGTCGTGGACGAAGCGAGCGATGGCCTCTTGCTCGCTCATGCGCTTGTCCACCAACGCCTTGCTCTTGCGGCGGTTCCACTCCCGGAAAGCGTCCATGTCCGGCGGCTGTATCAACTCGCCGATGCCGGAAGCGATAACATTCATGTCGTTCCTCCTTGAACGAACGCTGAACGGAGAACTCAGCTGCATGAAACGTCACGCGTGATGCGTGAAACGTGACACCTGATGTGACGCCACGTTCTCACGTTTCACGTTTCACGTTT